>JBBRLU010000008.1:0-26329 GCA_038231175.1 Saccharimonadales bacterium (SeqCode)
ATAGGCAAGTTGCAGTTAAAGCTGGCACAGGACAAGGCGATTGCTAAGCGTAAGCTGGCAGAAGCCAAGAACGACCTACAGTCAAACGAAAAACAGTACCTGCGTTACCAGCAATTCCAGTTGGAACACCCTGCTGAGTATGATAAGCACCACAATGGCAAGCTTGAGCACCACCAACAGCTTATAAACGTAGCTAATCACAGTATCAAAAAGAGCCTGGAAGAACTGGAAAGGCTCAATACTGGGTTGCCAACCGAAGAAGAATTCTACGAACTCGTCAATTCGTATCTGTTAACACTGCTCAACACTACCGATTTGATGGAACAAGACGCTGTATGCAATGAACTGATTGCGAACCTACGTGTAGGCGACGATTCTGTATCTGTTATAAAGCTAAATCCGCCATACAATTTACTGGCGGATTTACCTGAAATATCTACTGGTCGGGGAGACAGGATTCGAACCTGCGACCTCACGGTCCCAAACCGCGCGCGCTACCAGACTGCGCCACTCCCCGAACTGTTCTGGTTCTGTAGCGTACTACAAGGGGTGATTATACCCAAACTAGTCTAAAAATGCCAGGGCAAAAGATTACTAGTTAGTCGAGTTGACGTTGGATCTGCTCGATCGAGCTGGCTAAGCCTTGCTCGTTAACGGTTACAAGCACGGCGTTAAACTGCCGTGGGCCGGCCATTTCGAGCGTATTACGCGTCTGTAAACCGTCGCGCCAGCGCGGTACGACGCTGTCGAAAGTCACGCCCAGACTGGAATCAAGGGCACCGCACATACCGACGTCAGTAATGTGGGCCGTCGACTTCGGTAGCAGCCGGGCGTCAGCCGTCGGAATGTGCCAGTGATCACCGATGACCGCTGTTACCCGGCCGTCCAGATAATGTCCGATAATCACCTTTTCGCTACTGAAGTCACCGTGAAAGTTTACGATGGTGGCTATCTTGTCCGTGGCTTGCTCGGCGGCTAGGATCCGATCGGCCGTCTTAAGCGGGTTGTCGAGTAGCTGGCTACCCTGCTTACCGACGATCTGGCCCAGTAAACTGATGACTAGGATCTTACCGGTTTCTGTCTTGAGATACTTGTACTCAAGCCCGGGCGTGCCGGCTGGGTAGTTGGCCGGCCGCGTAATCGGCTCGTCAGGGTCGTTCAGCTGCGGATAAATTTCCTTAGTGTCAAAGATGTGGTTACCGCCGGTAAAACCATCGACGCCAGCGGCTAGTAAGCGTTGATAATCGAGCACTGAAATACCGCGCCCGGCCGTGACGTTTTCGGCCTGCGCGATTACGGTCTGCACTCCGAGCTCCTGCCGCAGACGCGGTAGCAGCTGCTCGGCCACGGCGATGCCGGCCTCGCCCATGATGTCACCGACGTAGAGTAATTTTATGCTGGTAGCTCCTTTAGCATCATCAAGGCCCGTTTGCGTTGGGTCAGCAGCGTCATGATGATCTGTTTACATTTGTTCATAGTCCGCTGCAGCCGCTCATGATCTATAGTATAGTTCATGTCGCTAATTCTACCGGCCTGTTTTGCGGCTCGCATCTGAACAGCTATGCTATTGAGCTGATGTAGATCGCCGTTGCAAGTGGTCAGCAGCCCCTCGACGTACTCGATAATCTCGTGCAGCAGATCCTTATCGCTTTGGTTGACGTCGCTCACGGCCCGACCTCGGCCGTTTCCTTCTGGGTACTATAGCCTGGCAGCAGTAATTCTAGGCGCCTTAGGCGGGCATCGTCTATCAATGAGTCCTGGGTCTGCAGTTCCGTCTGTCGGACGAAGCTGTCAATCAGCTGATACAGTCCCTCGATATGCTTGTCTTGTTCGGCGATCCGCTGGTTCAGTCCACGGAACTTTTTATCGAAATAACGGAAGAACTTGAGGGTGATGTCGTTGAGTTGCTGTTGCATAGCGTCATACTACGCTCGGCAAAATGCTTACGACAAAACTATCTGGCCGGATTTAATGAAAGTTTAATCTAACCTGGAGTATTTACAGACGGTCGCTGAACCACTGCGGTATCGGGCCGTCAAAACTGAGGTCAGCTACGGTGCCGACGGTATCACTAGCGGTCATTCTTGGATACTGGGCGCGGTAAGCGGTATCAGCGCTACCAAACACGCCATACTCCCAGTCTAATCCTAACTTTGCAGCCGCAGTTTTAATACTGTCTTCTGTTGGGCCCTCAATCTCTATGTAAGGAGCGAGCCAGGGCCAGACGTCCAGCACAACTTCCGCATCATCTAAGTGCCAGGTTTCACGTTTAGTCTGTTGGGTCGTGTAAGCTTGGAGCCCAATTGCCTCGAGGATTTTGACCGTCGATTCGTAAGAGCTGACCGTAGTTTCGTATTCTTCGGCGTAATTGCCGTCACTGCCAGTCTTGGAGGTAAGGGTTGTCTTGTTACCCTCATCTCTTACTCGCAAGCGACTTCTGGCTGCATGCAAGCGGCCGTCGGGGAAGTCGAACAGCTGCCGTCTCATTAGACGCATCGGCTGGGCTAAGGTTGCACCGGCGGCAGCTAACGTAGCGCGGATTTCATCGTGATCGATGTTTAAGAACTTGACCTCAATTTCGGCGGCCATAATCTATTTAGCAAACTCGATGGCCCGGGTTTCCCGAATGACGTTGACCTTGATAGTGCCGGGGTACTGCATGGTCGACTCGATCTTGGTGGCGATATCGCGGGCCAGCTTGATGGCGCTGAGGTCGTCGATATGCTGCGGTCGGACGAAGACGCGGACTTCACGGCCAGCGCTGATGGCGTAGGCCTTCTCGATACCCTGGAAGCTGTTGGCGACGTTCTCCAGGTCGCGCATGCGCTCGCCAAAGTTTTCGGCGCTGACGTTACGGGCTCCCGGACGGGCGGCGCTGACGGCGTCGACGACCCGGATGATCAGGGCTTCGACACTGGTGGCTTCGACGTCATCGTGGTGCTGTTCGGCGGCCAAAGCAACTTCTTCTGGTGCGCCATATTTACGCAGCATCTCGCCAGAAATATGGTGGTGTTTACCCTCCATCTTGTGGGTCAGGGCTTTACCGAGGTCGTGGACCAGGGCGGCGTACTTGGCGGTCTTGACGTTGGCGCCGACTTCTTCGGCGATCATACCGGCAATGTGGGCCATCTCGGTCGAATGCTTGAGCACGTTTTGCCCGTAACTGGTGCGGTAGCGCAGTTCGCCCAGCAGGTGCAGGATTTCCTTAGGAATACCGATGACACCGACTTCGCGGGCAGCATCTTCACCAGCGCGGACAACGTCTTTTTCGACAAGCTTCTGGGCCTTCTCGACAATCTCCTCGATCCGGCCTGGGTGGATCCGGCCGTCTTTGATGAGCATTTCAATCGCTTGGCGGGCGACTTCACGGCGGACCGGGTCAAAGCACGACAGCACGATGTAACCGGGAGTGTCGTCGACCATAATGTCGACGCCGGTAGCGCGCTGCAGGGCCTGGATGTTACGGCCCTCTTTACCGATCAACCGACCTTTCATCTCTTCTTCTTCCAGCTTGACGCTAGTGATGGTGCGCTCGGCCGTCACTTCGCTGGCCATGCGCTCCATGGCGGTCGTAATGATCAGCGCCGCCTGTTCGTCGGCGTTCTCGCGGGCCTCATTTTGTAGTTTGACCACTAGGCCTGACAAGTCGTTACGAATGTCGCGCTCTGTCATTTGCATTAATTTTTCGGCGGCATCTTTAGCCGATAATTTGGCAATTTTTTCGAGTTTCTCCTGCTGCCGGCTGCGGATATCGCGGATTTCGTTCTTTAAGCCTTCGACTTCATCTTCGCCCTTACGTAAGTTCTCGTTACGTTTGTCGAGCTCGTCGAGCTTACGATCAAGCGTTTCCTCGCGTTTGACCAGACGCTGCTCGAGGTCTTTGATCTCGTGACGGCGGGTCTGTTCTTCGCGGCGACCGTCGTCGATGGCACGGTTCGACTCCTCGCGGGCTTTGTCGATCAAACGATCGGCTTCTTTCTTGGCTTTAGCCAGTTCTTTGTCGGCTTTTTCCTGGGCTGACCCCTGTTTTCGTTTGGTAATGACGGCGTTGGCACCAAAGCCGGCAACCAGCCCTATGACAGCTAATAAAGCACTTATAATCATGCGGAGACCTTTCTATGTTGAAACCCCCGCGCCGTAACAATCGCTATCACTTCACTAGTTCTGGCCGACGGGTAGGTTTATCTATGAGTTTATATCAGTAATCGGGGTACGAAGTACCTGCCTTAAATATACGCTTTTTTACAACAGCCGGTCAACTAGCTGGCAATGGCAAAGACGATCGTGCGTTGGGTATATTCACCACTGGCCTTGTCGTACGGTCCGCCACAGGTAATAAGATTGAGGGCCGACTGGCCAGGTATGGCCGACGTCAGGGCATTACCGATGTCAAGATTAGCGGCTTCATAATTCTGAGTTTTGACGACTTTATAGCTGATGACCTTATTATCGCCGCGGGTGATAGTAATAATGTCGCCGGCCACCAGTTTTTTGAGATTTACAAATATCCCGGGCTGCGTCGGGCCATGGACATGGCCGTCTATGACGGCGGCTCCACTGCCTGGGCCGTCACCAGGCTTAGCGCTACCGTTATACCAACCAGCGTCGTAGATGCTGTTCGGGGCCTGGAGTTCGTTCTTGGCATTGACACTTAGCGACTTGACCCGTGCCTTGACGTTAAGCTTCGGTATTTCGATATATTTAGGTAGGTCGGGTGCTACTTGGTATGTTTTTACGGCCGTCGGTGGCGGTGGGGCCTCTGCCGGCGGCGCACCAGCCACGGTCGTACCGTCGGACTGTTCAGATTTTTGGGCCAGGGCGGCTACCTGCGTTTTGGCACTATGATTGGTCTGCAGCGTCAGTAAACTGACGATCATGCCCGTCAGAAAGACAAAACCGGCCATCGCTACTACGGCATACTGTAGCTTGTTACGCTTGGCCTTGGCCGGCTGTTCGGGCTTAGCGATCGCTGTAGCGATATTCGGTCGTCGTAATACCTGTGACTTCTGTAATTTCGGATGAGCCGGCATGGCATAGGTCTGCGGCGCTACCACTTGCACTGTCGGAACCGATACTGGTAAGAAGACCACTTCGGCAATGCTGGAGGTAACAACCCGGGCTGGGGCCGGTTGGATGGCCGTTATTTTCTGAGGTGTCACCGCTATGTCGGTCATGGCAGGCCTCCGCCCGGGCAGTACCAGCGCTGCGGCCGGCAACGTAGGCTGGGCTGAGGCCAGAGCCGGCGGCGCTAGGCTGCGTAGGGCGACTCGTGGCCCGAAGGGCCGCCGTATCTCGTTGCTGGCGCTCATCGAAGCTACGCCAGCCCTTATAGGCTGGCGTACACGTCCGCGAAAGGCGGGATTATCGAGACCGATGCGAGGTCGATCAGACATTTACTTCCTTTTTATTTTTGAGTGAGATTACTATTTATTTTGTGTTGAGGTTCAAGCGGCGAGCTAGGACAATGAGGGACAGGGCAGCAATGGTTGAGCCTAAGAAACTGACAATCGGGTGAGCAGCTACTAATGCAAAACCAGTGTCTGGCTTCTTTGGTACAGCGGCTGAATCGACTGATTTAACGGTCAGAACAACATCATTACCATCGCCACCCTTATAGGTAACTGAGTAAGTAACACCTTGGTTCGTGTAAGTACCGCCTTCAGCGATGCCGGTAAAGGTACCTGTTACGGCATCGGCAGCATCGTTACTGATGATTATGTAGCTTTGGCCAACTTTTGGTACGAAGCCGCCGTATAAGGTGGCGTCTAATGTTGAGCCAGTTATGTCAACAGCACCCGTTACTTTTAATTGGTCGTAACCGGTGCATGGATCGGTGCCACCAATTTCTGCTTGGTAGGTGCCGGCAAGGCTAAGGTCACCTGAAGTTAAACAACCAGGGCTGTGTCCAGGAGCGACAACACCACCTTTGGCTTCAAACAAGGCGCCCAAGGTTCCAGTACCTTTCAATATACCTCCACTAGACACCGCAACGTCGCTACGTGTGCCGTCGATAGTAACTGTTGCGTTATTTAAAATATCTACGGTGGTGCTAGGTGCATTGTCTGACAGAGTTATGACAACAGGTTGTGAAGCATACGTGCCGTTGGCAGTTGCGGTAGTGTTAGTGCTGCCATTCACGACAAGACTGCCGTCATACTTATTAACGCTGTTGAACTTGTAGTTTCCGCTCAAAGCACCCGTTAGTGTGACAGTTTTAGCCACGGAATCGTAAGTTATGTCGCTGGCTAAGACGATTGCACCGGAGAGAATATATTCTTGGCCGCTGTTAGCAAAAGTACCATAGGATTGGTCACCACCACGTCCACCTACACAAAATGTTCCAAGGTTCAGCTTACCATTGTCGTAACTTGCACTAGGACTAGCGCTCAGTCCACTTAGATTCAAATTCTCGGCTAGTGTAAAACCGGTGCCACAATCACCAATATTTAGGCTGGCTCCTGTTGCTACAGTTGTTCCCCCTGCAGTAGTTCCGAGCGAGGTAGCAGTCGGTACAGACAAAACGCCCGCAGTAACCGTGACGTTACCAGTAAAGGTATTGGCGGCGTCAAAGCCGACCACACCGGTGCCACTTAACGTCAGGTTGCCAGTACCACTTAATACGCCGCTCAGCGATAAATAATCACCGGTCGCAGCAACAATTGATTGGTCAGCGGTAAAAGCGATAGGCAAACTAATAGTTCCAGCTTGAACAGTTGCACTAATTCCACCTGTTAGCTGAACAGCGTTACCCGATACAATGTAAGGAGACTCACTGGTTGGCAATGTGCCATCAAACGTAATTGATGCAAAGCTGGTGCCTGCAGCCTCATCATTTACTGGGGCTTTGTCTGTTACGCCCGTTCCATAAGGAAAGTCTAGTAAGTCGCCGGCGCCAGGCGCAACGGTTGCGGCAGCCGCACCAACTTTCCAGTTTCCAGGTGTACTAAATTTATGGTCGGGAACAGTAGCCGCACCCGTCCAAACATATGTTACTCCAGCAGCGTGCACTGTTGGTATGGCAATTGCCAATATAGAAGATAGGGCCAGAACAGAAACTGAGCCGAGCTCAAGTAAACTCTTGATTTTCATTTTTGTTACTTTTTTTATTAATACTTTGTAAATGTAACTATACGCTGAATAGTTGCACTGTCAACAACTTTTTTACAAAGTATACGTTGCGCTGTGGACAACTATTTTCTGGGAGCCGTGATATTCGGCAGCGCACCGTAGGCCGGCACGACGATAATGTCGGTTTCAGCGACCAGGATTCTGGCCAGCCCGTCGCGTAACCAAGTCTCGTGCTCGCGGCCGATGATAGCTGCACCGACACTGTCCGCCAAAGCATTGGCCACGGCAATACCGATCCGTAGACCGGTAAAGCTGCCCGGCCCCTGGTATATCACTATGCCGCCAAGGTCTTGGAGCTCCAGCTTCTGGGCGTCCAGCGTGGCTTTAATCTTGAGGTGAATGGTTTCGGCCAGTTGGCGGTGCGCCATCCACGGCTCGTAACTGAGTTGTTGCTGGTCTTTATACAGACCGATTTCGGCTTCCGGTCGATCGGTACGCAGCGTCAAGATATACATAGCTTCAAGTATAGCCTCAGCTGGCTAATCCGGCTAACAGGTAGCTGAGCGCCGCGGGATAGCGAAATGCCAGTTCCCGACTGGACTCGCCCGTGGGGCGGATAATTACGCTTAAGCGTTCGGTAGGCAAGACATCGGCCACCACATCGGCCCATTCAATCGCCACGATATTGTGCGCATCTTGCAAGATTTCGGCTAGCTCTTCGCGTAAGATGCCCGGCTCGTGTAGGCGGTAAAAATCAAAATGGTGCAAAGTTTTGTCGCCGGCCCGGTATTGATTGGTCAGGGTAAAGCTGGGACTGCTGACGCGATCGGTCGATCCAAAACCAGCTGCCAACCCTCGGACGAAGGCCGTCTTGCCGCCGCCAAGGTCGCTGATTAACTCGATGGTTTCGCCGCCCCGCAGATTAGCGCCGATCCGGGCGGCCAGCGCCAAACTTGCTTCTAAGCTTGAAGAATCCGTTTGCCAAGTCTGCTCGGTACTCATATACACCATATAGTACCGCGAGACCGGCTACCAGGGCAACCACCTTGGCTTGCACCGGCCGCGCCGTGACGGCTGCGGCCGTGGGGGTGGTGGCTATGGTCTTGGTTACCGGCTTTTTTTGCTTGGGCGTTTTCGGCGCTACGACTTTGGGCACTTTTGAAGTTTTAGCCGTGGCACCAGTAACGGCTTTTGACGTTTTAACAGACGGGTTGGATTTGGTCGATTTGCTTGTCAGTGCAGCGGCATTTGCGCTGCTTAGCGTGGTTTTTGTAACTGGAGCTGGCAGCGTAATAACGTTAGCTGCTCCCGGCGTCGGCGTTAGGCTCCAGTACCAATGGCCGTTGGCCAACCCCCAGGCCAGGCCATCACTCGCCGTGCCGTAGGCGGGCGTCGTGACCAGGACGAAACCACTGGGGTCGAGCAGTTGGGCGCGGCTACCATTGTTACTCAGACTGAGGCCGGTCATGGCCGAAGTGAAGCTGGTAAAACTTTTAGCCGGCAAGCTAGCGCCGGAGCTGAAGGTGTAGACGTGGACACTGGTAATGCCGGTCTGCAGCTTAAAGCCGCTGAGGTCAAAAGCGCTGTCGTTAGGATTGTATAGCTCTATGAATTCGTCGCGGGCATCGTTGCCGCTGCCAGCCGGGTTCGGCAGTAGTTCGGTAATTTCGGGCACCGTCAGGCCGCTGTCGCCGAGTGGTAAATTTGGCGCTGCTGGGTCGGTATCCGGGTCGGCGCTAGCAACGACGATCGTCGCTGGGGCCGAGTCGACAGCCGTCACTAGACTTGTGTTAGCCACTAATAATTTAGTTGTGGCGCCAGCGGTCGTTACCATGATGCTTAACTGGCAACTATTGCCGGTATCTTGGTCGGCCGGTTGCCAGCTAAAACCACTGCCGGAGGCAACGCGGTAATACAGACCCTGGGGGTCCTTAGCGCTTGAGCGCAGGTTCTGAATAACACCGACAGTGCTACTGCTCCAACTGACACTGTCGACTACCAGTGGCGGAGCAGTCGAATTGGTCTGCAATATTTCCAAGAAACCACCGCCATCGGTCAAGCTTAGGTTTAGCTTGCCGGCAAGGCTGGCGCCGCAAGTACTGCGAACGGCCGTACTCAGCAGTAGACGCTGGCCAGCTCCCAGATTAGTAGCCGGCAACTGCTGCGTAGCACTGGTTGCGCCGCTCGCCAGGGGGTCGACGTTATTGAAACTTTTCAGCGTGTATTGACTTAGGTCGGTAATGTCATTGGCAGAATTATTCTGGACGATCACGAATTCGTCGCCGGTTATCTTTAACTGCGCCAGGCTCAGACTAGCGGGCAACGCCGGGGTTGGAGCCACTGGCAGGGCGGTGGCCGTGGCCAGTAGCGGACTTAGGCCGCTGACGATCAAGCTAGTTAAGAGTAGGCCGTGGCTAAAGGTTTTTATGTGCTTCATGCCAGCGATTGTAGCCCCGGCTGAGCCAGCGCCAAAGCAGTAGCACGATCAAAATGGCTCAAACATTAACTATTTAATTATTACCTGGGCGTGACCGCAAAATATATCGAACTAAGCAAGTTCAAGTTATACTACTATCATGTTGCAACTCAGCGCCGCCTTGCTTAATAAGAATGTAATGTCGCTGCGCACCGGCCAGCCGATTGCTAGTATCACGGCCGCCATTTTTAACCCCAACAATTTAAAAATAGAGGGTTTTTACTGCCAGGACCGCTTTGATAAGTCGGAGCTGGTGCTGCTGTACCAGGATATCCGCGAAGTTTTAGCGATGGGCTACGTCGTTAACGACCACGAGGTGCTGGTCGACCCCGGCGAACTAGTCCGCCTGAAAGACGTATTAGAGATTAACTACGAATTGATCGGTAAGCCGGTT
Organism: Saccharimonadales bacterium (SeqCode); assembly: GCA_038231175.1. Lineage (GTDB taxonomy): Bacteria > Patescibacteriota > Saccharimonadia > Saccharimonadales > UBA4665 > UBA4729. The sequence continues at coordinate 9,939 of JBBRLU010000008.1, forward strand.
CAGACGATCAGCAAACACAAGGTCGGCAAAGTCAGCGACTACGCTACCGAAACCGAAACCATGTACGTCCAAAAACTATACGTCTCGCAGTCTATCTTCAAGAGTCTGACCGGTGGCTCACTGAGCATCGACCGGACACAGATCAACGAGATTACGCCCAAGCGCATCGTGATTAACGAACTGACTAAGACGGCTCCGGCGCCGCTGCCCGCGGCAGCTGCTTAGTCTTCAAAATCTTCGTTGTCGGTCTGTAAGGCAGTCTTTATGTCGCCATAGCCGTAACCCTGGCGAGCCAGATACTGCATTAATTTTTCATTGTCTTGGTACTTGGTCTGGCGGCGTTTACGAGTGATCATTTCGCGCAGCGCCGTGCGTTCTTCAGAGGGTTCACTGTCGGCAAAAGCGGCTTCGATGGCGCTGTCGCCAACGCGTTTTTTCCTGAGTTCAGTGGTTATCTTGCGGCGGGAACTGGACCGCAGCAGGCGCCGATCCTTGACGAATGAGGCCGCGTATTTGAAGTCGTCCAACAGACCGACATCAGTTAACTTGCTAAGTATCTGCTCGATCAGGGCAGGGGGCGCGTCCTTGCGTTCCATGTAGCTCTGCATCTCCCACGTCGTGTGTGAACGCATGGCGATGTAGCGCAGGGCCTGGCCATAAATCTTATCGTCATGTGATAATTGCTTAAAGTCGTCGACTTCAGCGGCCGTCAGCTCCCGCCCGCTGGCGATACCGCTGTCCAGCAGAGCCGTTTCGCTCAGCGAGAACGAGTAGCTTTCGTCGACGAACACCGAATAGCGGTTGGTCCGTTTAAGCTGTTGGCTGATTTTAGTGATTTTCATAGACCACAGCCGTCGGCGGCGATAGCTGCCGGCGGCTGACGTTTCGCTTAGGCTTTCGGAACTTTGGCAGCCTTAGGCGCTTTTACCGGAGCCACTTCTGCAGATTCGTCTGATCCGGTCAGTTCAGCAGGTGCGCTAACAGCCGTCAAAGCTGGAGCCGGAGCGGCAGCCGGCGTGTCGACCGGCGGCTTAGGCTTATCGTGCTCCAGTACCTTGGCAGCAATCTCTTCCATGATCTCGGGATGTTCCTGCAGGTAGGCTTTGGAGGCTTCGCGGCCCTGGCCGACTTTTTCGCCCTTGTAGGCGTACCAGGCCCCAGATTTTTCGACGATATCACGAGCCGCCGCTAGGTCGAGGACGTCGCCGGAGCGCGAGATACCTTCGTTGTACATAATGTCGAATTCGGCTTCGCGGAAGGGCGGCGCCACCTTGTTCTTGACCACCTTGACCCTGGTCCGGTTGCCGATGATCGATTCACCCGATTTGATCTGACCAATCCGCCGGATGTCCATCCGCACCGAGGCATAAAACTTGAGGGCGTTACCGCCAGTGGTAGTTTCCGGGTTACCAAACATGACGCCAATTTTCATGCGGATCTGGTTGATGAAGATGACCGTCGCCTTGGAGCGGTTGATGACACCGGTCAACTTACGTAGCGCCTGGCTCATCAGTCGGGCTTGCAGACCCGGTAGGCTGTCGCCCATATCACCTTCTATCTCGGCCCGTGGTACCAGGGCGGCCACCGAGTCGATGACGATCAGGTCGACGGCGTTGGAACGGACCAGCGTTTCGACGATCTCTAAGGCCTGCTCACCGTTGTCGGGCTGACTCAGTAGCAGGTTTTCGATGTCGACTCCGATGCGCTTGGCGTAGGTCGGGTCGAGGGCGTGTTCGGCGTCGATAAAGGCGCAGGTACCGCCACGCTTTTGCATCTCGGCGTTGGCGTGTAGTGTCAGGGTCGTCTTACCGGAACTTTCCGGGCCATAGACCTCGATCACACGGCCCCGGGGGATACCGCCACCGAGGGCGATGTCGAGCGACAGACTGCCGGTCGGCATGGTTTCGACATTCTGAGTATGGCCGTCGCCCATCTTCATGATCGATCCTTTGCCGAATTGTTTCTCGATCTGGTCGAGCGCTAGGCCTAGGGCTTTAGCCTTACCATCGCTATTACCGCTGCCGACGTCACCCATTGTCTTTAACGGTCCGTTTTTTGCCATTCTTTACTCCTCCGGCCTCATGTGCCTGTCATTAACCACCACTTATTACTAGTTTAGCACTATAGGCAGCTTACTGGGGATAGCAAATTGCTAATGCAAAGATTTTTAGACTAATTAAGATTTATTTAATGTCTAAGGAGGAAATAACCGCCGTGGTGGCAGAAATGCTTACGTTTTAACGCCAAATCTGCTACAGTTCTGGTAGGATGGGCCACGGTATAAACACAAACACTAGATCGACAATGTGTCTGAAAAACGGGAGTAGCTGCTGATGCGCATCCCTGATTCCTTGGTCGAAAAATTATTACACCACAGCCAGCAGTTTACGGCCGAACAGATTGCTGCCCTGCGCGAGCAGGAAGCAGCCGAAAAGAAACCGCTCCAAGACTTGGTCATTACCAACAACCTGTTGTCCGAGAAAGAATTGACCAGACTCTACGCCGCCGAGATCGAAATACCGTTCATCGAGCTCAATGCCAAAGAGATCAACCACGATATCCTAAAGCTATTACCGGAGCGCATCGCCCGCCAGTATAACGCCGTCGTCTTCGAACTGGAAGGCGAGACCAAATTGCTGGCCATGGAAGACCCCGACGACATCCAGGCCCTCAACTTCTTGCAGAAGCAGCTTGGAACCAACCTTAAAATTCATATCACGACCGCCAGTCTGCTACGTGGCGCCCTCGACCAGTACCGCGGTAACATCAGTAGTGAACTGACGAAAGTCATCGCCAGTAATGAAGTGGACGACATCGAGGAAGACGTTGACGAGAACGACCTGGCCGAAGATTCGCCGGTGGCCCAGACCGTCAATCTGATCATTGAATACGGCGTCAAGGCCGGGGCTAGCGATGTGCACATCGAGCCGCGTGAGGATTATGTGGTCGTCCGCTACCGCATCGACGGCTTACTAAGAGAAGCCAACAAGTTACCGCGCAAATTACTGGGGGCCCTGGTCAGCCGCATCAAGATCCTCAGTAACCTGAAGATCGATGAGCACCGGGCGCCGCAGGACGGCCGTTTCAAGGTCGAAGTCAGTGGCCTCATATATGCCCTCCGGGTGTCGACCCTACCGATCCTGGACGGCGAAAAAGTGGTCATGCGGATCTTGAACGAGTCTACCAAAGCGGCCGATTTTACGGAGCTGGGCTTCTGGGGTACGGCCCTGATCAACCTGCAGAATGCCATCGTCCAACCGCATGGTATGGTGCTGGTGACCGGACCGACCGGATCCGGTAAGTCGACGACCCTATTTAGCGTCCTGAGCTCTTTAAATACGCCCAACGTCAATATCTCGACCGTCGAAGACCCGGTCGAGTATCACATCGTCGGGGCCAACCAGACCCAGGTCAACGCCGTCGCCGGCATGACATTTACCAATGGATTAAGGGCGTTATTACGACAAGATCCGAACATCATCATGGTCGGCGAGATCCGCGACGGCGAAACGGCCGACCTGGCCGTCCAGGCGGCCCTGACCGGGCACCTAGTGTTCAGTACCCTACACACCAATAACGCCGCCACCTGTTTGCCGCGGTTGCTCGATATGGGCGTCGAACCCTTCCTGATCGCCAGTACCGTGCGGGTGATCGTGGCCCAACGTTTAGTCCGCCGGCTGTGCATCGAATGCCGCCAAGCCTTTGCGCCGGACGCCGCTGTCCTCAAGGAGTTAGAGCGGACCTTTAAGCTCAGCCGGCACGGCGGTCTAGCCGAGATGAACAAACTAGAACAAGTGGCTTTAAATGACGGTATTGGTAAATCTACGACCGGCAAAGGTAGCGATACCAACGATCTCAGCAGTACCCACGCCAGCATCACCAGGCTCTTTAAGGCCCGCATCGAAGGCTGTGACAGCTGCAATCATAGCGGCTACAAGGGCCGGATCGGCATCTACGAAGTACTTAGTAACTCAACGGGTATTCAGGGCCTGATAGTCAGCGGCTCAACGACCGAAAACCTCGAGAAAATATCTATCGCCGAAGGTATGTTGACCATGCAGTTAGATGGCTTTATCAAGTCGCTCCGTGGCCAGACCACTATCGAAGAAATTCTGCGCGTAACCTCTCAGGAACAATAATGTTATTTAATTACAAAGCCACAACTGCCGACGGTCGCCTTATCTCCGGCACCGCCGAGGCCGTCAACCGGGCTGCCCTGCTGGCGTTATTACACAAACAGAACGTCCGACCGGTGCTTATCGAGATGAGCAAGAGTAAGTCTAAGGGTGGCAAGTTCAGCGGCAAGAAAAAGATCAAACTAGCCGATCTGGTTATTTTTACGCGCCAGCTATCGACCATGATCAGTGCCGGCGTGCCGCTGGCCCGGTCGTTGACGGCCCTGCAGCACGACGCCCCTAACCTCTACATGCGCGAGGTATTGACCAGTATCACCAAGGATATTGAGAGCGGCGCACCGCTTGGTGACGCCTTCGCCAAGTTTCCTAACGTCTTCAGTGATGTCTACGTCAACATGGTCCGGGCCGGCGAAGAAGGCGGTATCCTGGACGAGATCCTGAAGCGCCTGGCGACCCAGGTCGAACAGGACGCCAGTATCCGTAAAAAGATCAAGAGCGCCATGATGTACCCGATCGTCATCCTGACCATCACCGTCTTGTCGTTCTTCGGTATCATGCTGTTGATCGTGCCCAAGATCGGTAAGATCCTGCTCGACCTTGGCGGCCCTAAGGCTCGATTGCCGATTTACACCGAAATTCTGCTCAAGATTAGTAACTTCTGTGTCAGCCACACCATTATCTCGGCTATCCCCGGCCTGGGTGCCATCCCGCTCATTAACCGGGTGCCCAATCTGTTGTTTATCATGGGCTTCGTCTTTGTTGGCAGTATCTACACGCTGCGTTACATCAAGACCGAGAAGGGTAAGTACCAGTTCCACGGCCTACTGCTCAGGATCCCGGTCGTCAAAGTAGTGATCTTAAAGATTGCCGTAGCTCGTTTTTCCCGGACCTTCGCTTCGCTGATGAGCGCCGGCGTCAGCGTGCTCGACGCCCTGGACGTCACCGGCGCGGCGCTCGGCAATAAGGTCATCGAGAAGGAGCTGAAAGAAGCCGCCAACGAAGTCCGTAACGGTAAACCGCTCAGTGATCCGATCAGCCGCAGCGAGCACTTCCCACCGATCGTTGCCCAGATGTTGATGGTCGGCGAAGAAACCGGTCAGATAGACGTGGTACTGGTCAAGATTGCCGATTTTTACGAAGAAGAAGTGGCCGTCCTGATCGATGGCCTAGCAGCCATCATCGAGCCGGTGATGATCGTCGGCCTCGGCGGCGCCGTCGGCCTGATTGCTGCCAGCGTCATGGGCCCGATTGCCAACCTGTCTAAAAACATCGGCAACTAGCCACTTATCCACAGGCCGTATTGCTTTGATGCTACTTATGGTTATAATAAGCCTCAGGTAGTTGAAAGAGCTATAGCAGCTGTCTCTTTCAAAGATCAATAAAAAACAAATTAATAAATCATTTATAAGGAGGGTGGGCCCTAATGATCTCGCTCAAAAAACGCAATCAAGACAAACGCAATCTAGGTTTTACAATCGTCGAACTTTTGATTGTCATCGTGGTAATCGGTATTTTGGCTGCCTTAGTCATTACTGCTTACGCCGGTATTCAAGCCAAGGCTCGTAACGGCAAACGGGCAACCGACATCCAGGCCGTTCAGACGCAACTAGAAGCATTCTACTCTACGAATGGCTACTACCCGTCTTTGACAGACTTAAACTCGAACACCTGGCGGAACACCAACATGAAGAGCCTCGACAAGACCGCTCTGGTCGATCCATCAACGAACTGTGACCCAGCACTAGTTTCGACTTGTGTCGCTGCTACGGCAGGTGCCAAGATCTACTCGTACGTGGTCAAGGATTCCAGCTTAGCCAGTTGTGAGACTACCGACACCAACTGTTCGCAGTACGTCTTGACTGCCACCTATGAAGGTACTGTCAATAACCAGACCACCTACATCAAAAATAACCTCGACTAATTGTCTTAGCTGGTTATCATAAAAGCCCTGGGGTCATCCCGGGGCTTTTATACTATAATAAGCACAAGCATGAATAAGCAGCAGCAGGGTTTTAGCATCGTCGAACTATTGATAGCCATAGTTATTTTTCCGCTGCTGATGATCGGGACCGTCAGCGGCTACAATTCCGCCCGCCGCGTCTACCAGGTAACGCGCCAGATGAACGAGATGTACATCGTCCTCAGTTCCTGCCCGGAGCTGGACCGCGGACTGGAGTTCAACTCGCTCAGCAGTAGCACTAACTGCTACCCTAACAACACTTTCTCCGCCGAAAACGGTGGTACGGCCACGCTTAGTTATTACCCTGTCCTGACGGTTACCAATACCTCCAGCTTACCAGCCGCCGACCCGCTGCAGGCCATACCCGATTCCAAGATCGTCGAGGAGTACGTCAACTGGCCGGCTCCCAACGGCGCCCTGGCCCCGCTGCGGGTTCGGATGCTGATAACCCGTAACGGGATCGGCCAACAGTGAGCCGCCAGCCTCAGCCCAACCGCCAGCACCAGCAAGCTGGCGTGACCCTGGTCGAATTACTAGTCGTGATTTCGGTGTCATTCGGGCTGATGACCGTCATAACCGGCTTTGCGCTCAATTTTTGGGGTAACACCGTCACCCTCAGCAGCGACCAGGGTAGCTTGGTATCGCGCTTCAATGTCAGTACTTATTTAAACAAGATGGTCGGCCAGGCGACCGGTTTCGTCAACCAGAATGATATCCCCGACAACAACACTGGCGCGCCCGACCCGGCTATCGTATCCGGTAAATATTGGCTGCCGATCCACGCTGTGCCTAAAACCATTACGATGGGTGCTGCCGGCACCACGAAGCCCCTACTCTATTTTCGCAAGCCCAGCATCAATACCTCCAAGAATATCGTTATGAACGGCGCCATCGCCTACGAAGATAATCTTATTCTGTACTTGGATGGGACGACCAAGCAGATGCGGGCACGGACGCTCAGCAACAGCGGCGCGCCGGCTAACCAGACGCTTACCTCCTGCCCGCCGAGCACCGCCAGTAGCAGCTGCCCGGCCGACGCCGTTATCTCCGATGATGTCTCGGCGGTCGCCCTGCGCTATTTTTCACGGTCCGACAACATCATCGACTATACCTCCATCACCGACCCGATCTCCCTACAGTATATCGGGCCCGACTACCCGTCGGTTGAAATCGTCGAGTTAACCATCAAGTATTATAAAAAGGCTCAGCTCCATAATGCCGTCAGTACCGTCACCCAGACCGTGGTGCGGGTGGCCCTCAGGAATTGATATGCAGCAAAAACTACCCCCAGCTACATCATTGAACGACCGCGGCATGTTAGTCGTAGCCATCATGAGCATCATGGTCTTCCTGAGCGTTATCATGCTTGGTATATTCAGCCTGGGCAGCTCTAACCTGACGCGGGCCCGCGGTCGGATATTCAGCCTGGAAGCCCAGTACGCCGCCGAATCGGGAGCCGATGCCGCGATTGCGATTCTGAATAGCGGTAACGCGACCTATAGCGGCACCACCTCGGCCGTGACCGTCCTGAGTGCCAGTAATTTCAAGGCTACCTACAGCGTCAGTGTGGCCAATGGTAGCACCGGCGTCCAACGACTGATTACCGCTACCGGCAACGTCTACACGCCGGCCTCGGCTACCACGCCGACTTTTACTCGTAAGATCCGCGTCACCGCCCAACAAAGCTCGACGACCACCGCCTCGTCGCTGGTAAGCCGTAATATCCTGGCCCTCGACAGCGGCGTTAAGAACGTCTTTGCTAAGGATATTTACGTCAACGGTTTTATCAGTATGGTCAAATCGACCACCAACCTGATTGCCGAGAATATTACTGTGGCCGGTAAGAACACCGGCGTCACTAACTGCTCCATCGGCAGCAACGGTAGCCTGTTAAAGCCCGGCTCGTTCACGACTGCCGGCCAGACAAAGACTAATATTACCATCGCTTACAACAACTGCTTGACGCCACCGGGCAACAGTAACAACACAAATTTTAACGTCGTCGCTAACAGCGGTAGTATCTCGACCGTCCAATCGTTGTACATTCCCTACGCCAGCGCCATGGATGGCAGCTACCAGAACTCGCCGACCAGCTGCAACGACTGGAGCAACGGCTCATCGCCGCACCGGATTCCGAGTGTCGTCGGCAGTAAACAGACCCATTATCCCGATACTGGCAGCAACATTAGCACCAGCTGTGGCACCAGCGGTGACCTCAGTCTTGGTAGCGATGAATATGATATTTATGATAACGTCCACTTACGGGCTAACCTTTGTCTGGTCAAACAGTGTGCGCCGGTATTCTACAACCCGACGGCCAGCTTAAAATATGTCTTTATAGAAGGCACGGTCAACTTTGGCTCGGTCCAGACCAAAAGTGGTAGCGGACCGCTGGCCTTTATTATTTACGGCGCCGACCCGACCTACAATACCAGTGTCTGTCCTTACGGTGGCGCCGGCTACATCGCCAATAGCGGCACGACGACGGCTCCGGCCCTGTACCTGTTGGCTACCAATGGTATCTGCCTCGATAAGACTAAGTTCGGGGCATCGCCGGCACTGGGCGGCATTGCCGGCAAGAACATCTACATCAGTACCAATCCTGGTTCGCCGTTCGCTCTTTACATGGACGTCAACTTCCCGGTGGCGCAGATCCCCATTAACCTGACCTGGCGGGCCGTACTGTATCAGCGTCTGTAGGGTTATCTGATATACTAGGATTAAAGAACTTATGTTTTAATGGGCAACATGAAAAAAACTTCAAAATCACCGTATTTCTACCGCGATAAGCCACTGTTTGGACTCGATATTGGGCCGAGCTCGCTGAAGGTCATGCAAGTTAGCCAGCCGGCGGCCCGGGTTAACGGTAAGATCGATAAGCTACCGCAGGTTATCGGCTATGGCTTTACCAGCTTTGACCGCGCCGCCACCGAAGATGGCGTGATTGTCCAGCACGAAGTAGTCGCCAAAGCCGCCCGCACCCTATTCGATCAGCACCTGATCGGCAACATCACGACCTCGCGCGTGGCCCTGGCGATTCCGGCTTACCGTACTTTTACGCGGTCTCTGGAACTGCCGCCGCTGGAAGATAAGGAGCTGGTCAACGCCGTCGAATTAGAAGCCGAGCAATACGTCTCGATGCCCCTGGAAGAGCTGTACCTCGATTACGAGGTGACCCTTAAGACCGTCGACAAGACCGAGCTGTTCGCGGTGGCGGTACCGAAGACGATCGTCGACTCCTACGTCGAACTGGCCCATATCTTAGGTCTGGAACCAGTCTTGATCGAGCCGACACTGAGTTCGTCGGGCCGATTGTTTTCACTGGACGAACAAAGTGACGTACCGACCGTCATCATCGACTTCGGCTCGCGCTCAGCCGACATCAGTACCTACGACGGGCACATCCTGGTTACCGGTACCGTCCAGGCCGGTGGCGAAACCTTTACCGACACCATTAAGACTACCCTGAATGTGACACTGGCCGAAGCCGGCCTGATCAAAACCCGTTATGGCCTTAGTGTCAGCCGACGCCAAGCTGAAATCACCCAGGCCCTGGCACCGATCTTGGACCAGCTGATCAAAGAGATCCGCCGTATGATGCGCTACCACGAAGAGCGTTACGGTGCCGAGCGGCCGATCCAGCAGATCATCACCCTGGGCGGCGGCGCCAACATGCCCGGCCTCAGCGACTACCTGACGAACATGCTGCGCCTGGCCGTCCGCCACACCAACCCTTGGCACTACCTTAATTACAAGGGGCTGCAGCCGCCGAGCGAAGCCGATAAGCCGATGTACGCCACCGTTGCCGGCCTGTGCCTGGCCAACCCTAAGAAGGTGATTCAGCAATGATCAATCTCTTGCCGCCGCGCACTAAGAGCAATTACCGCTACGCCCGGCGTAACCAGGCTTTGCGTGGTTGGGTCGTGGCCTTGGTACTAGTGCTGGTCGGCGTCGGCGCCCTGATTACCTACGGCTTACTCGATCTGCAGCAGCAGAGCAATAGTTATCAGCAGCAGGTGACCGCCGCCAAAGCCTCTCTCAAAGATAATAAGCTCAAGGAAACCGAGCAGCAGGTCAAAGAAATCAGTAGTAGTCTCAAGCTCGCCACCCAGGTCCTGAGCAGCGAGGTCTTATTCTCTAAACTGATTACCCAGATCGGCGCGGCCATGCCCAGCGGTGCGGTATTGGCTAGCCTGAACATCAACAAGACGACCGGTGGCATCGACCTCAACGCTAACGCCCGTGATTATGGCACGGCCTCTCAGGTGCAACTCAACCTTGGTAATTCGGATAATAAGATCTTTGCCAAGGCCGATATTGTGACTATCAGCTGCGTGAAGCCGAAGAACGAGGACAAACCGACCCCCTACCCCTGCACCGTCAGCCTACGGGCGCTGTTTAACGGTAACAACCAGTTCTTGTTTATTAATCAGGGGGCCAAGTCATGAACAGTAAGCGGGCTTATATATTGATGCTGGCAGTCGTCGGTCTGCTGGTCGTGGCCATTTTTGGAGGCGCCTACGAGTCCAAGGGCGTCTTAGCCAAGAAGTCCAGCCAGTTAGTAGCTCTGAAGGCCAGCCTCCTAGGCTATCAGACGCAGCAGACCGGCTTGACCCTGGCCAAGAAACAGATAACCATTTATAACGACCTCTACCATATTGCCAAGGCGGTAGTCCCGGAAAACAAGAACCAGGCCGAAACCGTCCGCCAGATCGTCAAGTTGGCCACCGATAATTCGATTGTCCTGGGTTCCATCTCTTTCCCATCGTCAACCCTCGGTGCCAGCCCTAGCGGCGCGACAGCCGCTCCCACCAAGCCGACCTTGGGCGCCCCGACTAAGAGTGTCAGTATCGGGAACCCTGACCTATCACAACTAGCCCCCGTCGGCGGTAGCCCCGGCGTCTACGTCTTACAGATTGCCGTGGCCAGCGATCCGACCCAGCCGGCCAGCTACGCTCAACTCATCAGTTTCTTGTCAGCCCTTGAGCACAACCGGCTGACGGCCGAAGTTACCAGCGTCAATATCGTCCCCGACACCACCCAGGTCAACCGGTTCTCATTTACCTTAAACTTAAATAGCTACATAAAACCATGAAACAGATCTTACCAACCAAAGTCACCAGACCAATTATCAGCATCGCCAGTCGTTTAGGCCGCTACCGGTTACTGCTCTTCGTAGTGGCCGTGGCCGCTATCTATGGCTACATCGTCTTCACTATCAATACGCTGTCGCACGCCGAGCCGACGCCCGACCAGGTCAGTAGTCAGACGAGCCCCATCAAGAAGACGAAGATCGATCCCAAGGTTATCCAGCAGTTACAGCTGCTGCAAGACAACAGCGTCAGCGTCAAAGCCTTGTTTACCGAGACCCGCGACAACCCTTTCCAGGAAAACTAAGCCTGCGGCGGAGCTGTGAAGGCGGCTGGAGCCGGACGCTGTTCGCCAGCCTCTTCTTGGGCGCGCAGACCCTGCTCGAACTGTTCGCGGGCCATCAGGATCTGTTGGGCGTGCTTTTCCGAATCCGGACAATAGATAAAGGTAAACTTACTGCGTTCACCGGCCGTTTCTACTTTCAGGACACCAAAGTTAAACATCTTGGCCAGGATACCGTTAGTCTGAGCCGTTACGTCTTCCAGGTTAGCTAAACTGAGCTGGCTGCTCTCTTTATTAAATAAGCCCGTTTGCGACACCTGCGTCAGACTGTCAGACGTTAACACCCAACGGTTACCCCAGTAGACATAGTGCGACACCAGAACTAGCAGCAAGGTGACCAGCAGGATGATAAGGTACAGTCCGGATCCCAGACGGATAATCTGGTCTTTATGATCAGGTGCAAGCGCCGGGGCCAGCGCAAAGATAACGATGCCCAGCACCAATAAGACGAATCCGGCCGCGATATAGGTAAATAAGATGCCGATCGGATGACGCTTGATAGCGAAGATCTCGCGCTCGCCTTTTTGCATGGCGCTGAGCGGGTTGACATAGTTTTCGGTGTTTTGAGCGTTTGTTTGTGGATTCATGCCGCTATTATAGCAAGCTTTGATCGGCAGGTGGCGTTTTGCCCAAATGGCGGTAGGTTTTCGGCGTTACTTTACGGCCGCGTGGTGTCCGTTCCAACATCCCGATCTGCATCAGGTACGGTTCGATAAAATCCTCGATGGTAGTGCGCTCCTCGGCCGTCAGCGCCGCCAACGTTTCGACACCGACCGGACCACCGTTATAGCTGTCGATGATGGCGGTCAGTAGCATGCGGTCGGCCGGGTCAAGCCCCAACTCATCAATTTCCAACAATTGCAGCGCTTGGCTGCTGATGACGCTGTCGATGATACCATCGCCGTTGACGTCGGCATAGTCGCGGACGCGCTTCAGTAAGCGGTTGGCGATCCGCGGCGTCAAACGGGCCCGGGTGGCCAGCTCGGCGGCCGCCACTTGGTCAATTTTTACTTCTAAAATTCCGGCTGTCCGCATAATGATCCGTTGCACTTCGTCCGGTTTATAAAATTCCAGGCGGTGGATATGCCCGAAGCGGTCACGCAACGGTCCGGCCAACGCACCGGCCCGGGTGGTCGCCCCGATGATGGTAAACTTCGGCAGATCAAGCCGCAGACTACGGGCGCTGGGGCCTTTGCCAAGCATGATGTCGAGCTTAAAGTCTTCCATGGCGCTATATAACACTTCTTCGACCGTCCGGTTAAGACGATGGATCTCATCGATAAACAGGATGTCACCGTTCTGTAAATTAGTCAGTAAGCTGGCCAGGTCGCCGGCGCGCTCGATGGCCGGGCCGCTGGTTATCCGGATCTGGGCGCCCATCTCATTAGCGATGACGCTGGCCATCGTCGTCTTACCGAGCCCCGGTGGTCCGTACAGCAGCACGTGGTCCATCGGCTCATCACGTTTTTTAGCGGCACTAATCGCCAGCTGTAAATTCTGCTTCAGCCGTTCCTGGCCGATGTAACTGGCGAAGTCCTGCGGCCGCAGCGTTACCTCTAGCTCAACCTCGACCGGGTCGGTCGGCTCGTCGGCCGTCTGCACAATGCGATCAATCATTACCTAATAGTATAGCCTAAGCGGCGAATAAGCCGGCTACGGGACGTGGACCGGGCTCCAGCAGGTGCGCAGATCGCGGTCGCAGGTTTCCAAAGCTTGGATATCGTCGCTCGATAGTTCGAAGTCGAACAGCTGGATGTTTTCGGCAATCCGGCTCGGCGTCACCGATTTCGGCAATATCACCATGCCCTCTTCGATGCACCAACGCAGCATGATCTGGGCGTAGCTTTTGCCATACTTGTCAGCCAGCTTTTGGACGGTTTCGTTGGCCATATCTTTACCGTGGGCCAGCGGCGAATAAGCTTCCAAGACTATGCCGTTATCGCGGCAGTATTCGACTAGCTCCGGTTGCTGCAAAAAGACGTGTAATTCCACTTGGTTGATAGCCGGCATTTCACTAGCGTATTTGCGCATACCCTCTAGATGGCGGACGGTATAGTTGCTAACGCCGATGTTACGGACCTTGCCCTCAGCCTTGACTTTTTCCAAGGCCTTCCAAGCACCTTTACGAAGTCCGGTGACCGGGAAGTGCAATAGCATCAGATCTATGTAGTCCGTCTGTAGTTTCTTGAGTGAATCGTCAACGCTCTTGCGCAATCGACCCGGTGGAAAGTTATCGAGCCAGACTTTGGTCGTCAAAAATAGTTCTTCGCGTTGGAGGCCGCTTTTAGTCCAGGCGTCGCCGAGCATGTGCTCGTTTTTATAGACTTGGGCCGAGTCAAAGTGCCGGTAACCGGCGGCTATCGCGGCGTCAAAAGCCGTCATGAACTGATCGGTATTTTCGACCTGCCAGACGCCTAGCCCGACTTGAGGCATAGCGTAGTCACCAAGTGCGATCGTCGGTACTTTGATTTCAGACATTAGTAACCTCCTTTTAAAGCTTGGGTAATGCGCTCGGCCGTCGGCAGCGTCGGATCAATCGTCTGTAGCGCTTTGGCGGCGTCCGGTGCGGTGTAGCCAAGAGCTACTAAGGCCTCAACAGCCTCATCTTGGAGTAACAGCCCCTCGCCTTGTAGCAAACCGGTGGCCTGCAGGTCGACGCCGACTAGGCCAACTTTATCCTTCAGTTCGACCACTACCCGCTCGGCAACTTTCTTACCGACGCCATTGGCCCGTTGGATCGTCTTGACGTCGCCGCCGGCAATCGCCACCCGGACCTCGCTACTGGTGCCGACACTTAAAATATTGAGCGCCATCTTAGGCCCGACGCCGTTGACGCCCAGCAGTTGTTCAAACAGACTCTTGGTGTCGCGGGTTAAGAAACCGAACAGATCGTGCGATTGTTCGCGGATATGCTCATAGACGTAAACCTGGGTTGGCTGACCACTATTTAGCCGGCCATGGTCTTCGGCTGTCACGGCCAAGCCGTAACCGACACCCTGGACGTTTAAAATGACGGCGTCGGCCGTTTTTTCCTGCACTACCCCCAGTAACATGGCAATCATACTTTTATTATCGCACAGTCATGCTGTGGGTGATAGCCGCCGCTAGGGCGTCGGCGGCGTCGTCTGGCTTAGGAATTTCTTTCAACTGCAAGATCACCCGCACCATCTCCTGTATCTGTTTCTTGTCGGCCTTGCCGTAGCCGGTGACAGCCTGCTTGATCTGCATCGGGGTATACTCGGCAATAGTCATACCGTGTTGCATGCCACATAGCAGTACCACGCCGCGGGCCTGCGACACCGTCATGGCGGTAGTGACGTTGCGCGCAAAAAATAGTTTTTCGACCGACATGGCGTCGGGTTTAGTAAGTTTTATAATCTCTGTTATTTCGTCATAAATCGTTAACAGTCGGACAGCGTCTTCTTCGTGCACCGGCGTCCTAATAACGCCAGCGTCGACCAATACTGGCTGGCCTTTGACAACGTCTATAACACCAAAGCCGAGTATGCCAGTGCCTGGATCGATGCCAAGAATCCTCATAATGATCCTTCAATCAATGCTAGACTTTGGGGAAAATAATGACGTAGGGTTGGCTGCGCAACCTGCAGGTTTAGCCGTAGTGGTCGAATATAGACAGCATAGTTATGTGCTGTCTGGCCAAGAAAACGGGTTAAAAAGTACTCTTGGCTCGTTATCATTGTTTCAGCTTCTGGTAAGCCATCCATCAGCATTGCTTCTTCTTGGTGAGCGCGCTGATGGGCCTTTTCGCTGACTTTTACAACATCTATTGGGAATGCTTCTAGGTCTTCAAATTCAGATCGTAATTCCTTCGGAATAACTGTTGCTAGCGTTGCACAAAGCCGATCATTAGCAATAACGATTTTACGAAAAGCATAGACATTTTTCGGTACTGTTTCGACGTGAGCGTAAACACCTACTAGCGCCATAAGTGGAACCTGTACGTCTGGTAACCGAGCTGACTTAAGCTGGTTTGCATCTTCCTGCCAGATTGAAAATGCAGTTTCGATAGTCAGCATGCTTACGGCAGCAGTTCTTCGGGGATTTCAAAGTTGACGTGGGTGTTGCTGACTTCGTCGATGGCGTCGAGGGCCTCCATCAGGCGCATGATTTTGCCAGCCGTGGCGGCGTCGGTGACCTCGACGGTAGTGTTGGGAACGTAGGTCAACTCGGCTTCGGTGATGGCCAGGCCGGCTGCTTTGAGGGTGTCGCGGACCTTAGCCAGTTCTTTGGCTTCGGAGTAGATGATTGACTCGCCGTCTTCGTCCTGCACGTCTTCAGCGCCAGCGTCGAGAGCCTGCAACATGATTTCGTCACCGGTTCCCAGAACCCGGATAATACCTTTGTGGTCGAATTGGAAAGCCACCGAACCTTTTTCGCCCATGCTGCCACCGTGTTTGCTGAAGGCTAAGCGGACTTGTGGGTAGGTGCGGTTGATGTTATCGGTGGCCACTTCGGCTAGGATGGCGACGCCGCCGGGGCCATAGCCTTCATATAAGACTTCGGTCATCTGGGCGGCGCTTTTGTCTTTGACGCGGTCGATGGCCCGCTGGATGTTTGCCGATGGCATGTTGGCGGCTTTGGCCTTGTCGATAGCTAAACGCAGCGAAAAATTAGTGTCCGGATCGGCGCCGCTACGGGCGCTCATGGCGATCAGATTGCCGATCTTGGTAAAGACGGCGCCGCGGGCCGCGTCTTTGGCGCCCTTCTCCCGTTTGATCGTTGACCATTTGGAGTGTCCACTCATACGATGTGCATCCTTTCTGCAAGCGCCACTAGGTTGGAGTTCTTATCTGTTAGTATAACGGCTTCAGCCGGTTTTTTAAAGTACAGGCAGACCCAGA
>JBBRLU010000009.1:0-26073 GCA_038231175.1 Saccharimonadales bacterium (SeqCode)
ACCGGGCAGTGCAGCAGCTTTTCACAGTCGGCCTGGAGGGCGAAGTTGGTCCACTTAAGGTTGCCAAGTTCAACCACCACGCCGCGCTCACGGTCGATCCGACCAGGCGCCGCTACGCCGCCAGCCACGAAGTCCTTGTGCTCCAGATGGTGCAGGCTGTGGGCTAGCTCCAGTAGGAAATTGCTATATTTCTTAGGCGTCGGGAACTTGACCGACTCGACGATCTTGCCACCGTTGGTCAACACTGCCACCAGTGTCTTCGTGCCGCCAATGTCGATCCCCACGTACATAGCCCTAAGTGTACACCGGTCGGCGCTGCTTACGCCAGACGAAGTTGCGGCAGTCTTTTGAAGTCTGCGTCATAGGTTAATAACTTGCCGCCCAGTTCGATAGTGGTTGCGGCAATCCAAAGGTCATTATTACTAAATGCTACGCCATGTTGCTGGGCCCACGTCGCCAGCTCCGCATAAATTCCTGCCGTCCGAACGCCGGGCTCATGAATAAAGACATCATACTGATTTTTGAACAACGTATACTTACTCAGATTTTCATAATTACGACTGCCGTTTAAAAAACCAAAGCGAATCTCGGCATCTACAGCCAAAGGCAGGACCATGTCGGTGAAGGGCTGACTCTGAATTTGGAGAAGGGGACGTCGACTACCATCGAGTAAGTCTGACCAAGCTGAGGTATCAAAAACCAGCGTCACGGGCGTCTTTTTCTTGTTTTTCTTTGTCAGCTTTATCGCCCCAGGCAACTGCCTCATTAAGTGCGGTTATAGCCTCTTTAGAAATCGGATCTTTGGCTAAAAATTCTAACATCGCCTCCATCTTGTCGTTCACCGTATTTAAACTAGCGCTCTGACAGAGTGAATTGAGCGCTAAACGGTTCAGGCTGACGCCTTGCTGTTTGGCTTTAGCAACTAAGGCCGCCTTGGTGGCGGCGTCTAAGCCGCGGATGGTGAGTTGTAAGGCGGTGTCTTTCATAGTGCCTACATAATACCATTAATTATGCCTACATACGTAACGATTTTAGCAGCACTTACGAGGGTGGGATGATTTGTTTGATTCAGGGGAGTGGCCGCCCAGTGCAACCGAACCGGCGTATAGCCGGCTCGCGTGAAACGTGCCCCTGGAGCGAATGAATCATCCTACCCTTAGGGGTGCTTGCCTATCAGGGAACCATCAGATATAATTGGTAACAATCTTGGAAACAATGTAATACGGAGTGCTTTCGGGTCATTCTTCAGTTATTGATTGCAACAGGAAAATACACTACAAGGAGGCATGAGGACCATGTCAAAAGAATTAACTATGGATGAGCTGCTAGCCAGCTCAGAAATCAACGCGCTCTCCGTCGGAGACGTTATCGAAGGGGTCATTACCTCGGTCCGTAAGAACGAAGTCTGGGTCGACCTCGGCGCCCGCGGCGTCGGTGTCGTCATGCGCCGCGAAATCGGCCATGGCCAAGCCTTAGACGAAGGCGCTAGCATTACCGTTAGTGTTATCGACCCCGAAATGGAAGAGGGCCACGCCCTACTGTCCATGAAGCGGGCCGTCAAAGACCGTGGTTGGGACGAAGTCCAACGCTTGTTTGACGACCAGGAAATCGTCGAGATCAGCCCCTATGACGCCAACCGTGGCGGTCTGTTGGTCGAGCTCGAAGGTATCCGCGGTTTCTTACCGGTATCACAACTGGCAGCTGGCCACTACCCACGGGTATCTGGTGCTGACAAGGACGAGATCCTGCAGAAGCTGAACGCGCTTACTTCTGAAACCCTTCGGGTGCGGATCCTAGACGTCAGCCGCAAAGACAATAAGCTGATCTTCTCCGAGAAGGAAGCCGTTAAGGGCGACATGCAAGCCCGCTTTGCCGAGCTGCACGTCGGCGACGCCGTCGAAGGTATCGTCACTGGTGTCATCGACTTCGGTGCCTTCATGAATGTCGACGGTATCGAAGGTCTGATCCACATTTCCGAGATTTCTTGGGAACGCGTCGACAACCCTCGTAACTACGTCAAGGTCGGCGACAAGTTGAAGGCCAAGATCATCGCCATCGACAAGGACCGCCTGAGCCTGAGTCTGAAGCAGATGCTGGAAGACCCCTGGTTGTCCGAAGTCAAGTCCTTCAGTAAGGGCGACGTGGTCGAAGGTAAGGTGACTCGCATCACGCCGTTCGGGGCCTTTGTCCAGCTCAGCCCGAGCGTCGAAGCTTTGGTCCACGTCTCCGAAATGAGCGACGACGAAGCCGTTGACCCGGAGCAGCTGTTCAGCCTCAACGAGAAAAAGCAGTTCAAGGTGCTCGACATCGACACCGACAACCGCAAGATCGCCTTGAGCCTCAAAGACGCTAAAAAATAGTCTGGGCGGCCTGCTTGTCGGGCGCCAGGACTGAACCTAACGGCCGCCGTAAACGGCCAGAAAGTATCGACGGAACCATCATGGCCGAAGCCACCAATCCGGAAGCCGCAACAGCGACAACCGCAATCACGACCATTGAAATCGAAGACATGATTACCGTCGGTACGCTGGCCGAGCGGCTGACGATCCCCGTATCACGCTTGATCGGGGAACTGATGAAAAACGGCGTCATGGCGACCGTCAATGAGCGGATCGATTTCGACACCGCCGAAATTATCGTCGAAGAATTAAAACTTGGCGTTGCCATCTCCCGCAAGGTCGTCAAAGAGTCCGACGTGCCGACCCGCGTCAAGGCCGCTAACAGTGACCACGCGGTTTCTCGTCCTCCTGTTGTAGCGGTTATGGGTCACGTCGACCACGGCAAGACCAGCCTGCTGGACGCCATCCGTGGCGCCTCAGTCGCCAAAGGCGAGGCCGGTGGCATCACCCAGCACATCAGCGCCTACCAGGTAGCGCACAACGACCGTCTGATCACGTTTCTGGATACCCCAGGCCACGAGGCTTTTGCGGCTATCCGGGCCCACGGCGCACTGCTGACCGACATCGTCATCATCGTCGTGGCCGCCGACGACGGCATCAAGCCGCAGACCATCGAAGCCATCCGCTTCGCCCGCAAAGCCGGCGTCAAAATCATCGTGGCGGCCAACAAGATCGATAAAGAGGGTGCCGACATCAATATTCTGTACAGCCAGCTCAGCGAGCAGGGACTGATGTGGGACGGCTGGAAGGGCGGCGACACGCCGGTACTGCCAGTATCGGCCAAGACCGGGCAGGGCATTCCTGAACTGCTCGACATGTTGTTACTAGTTACTGACGTCGAAGAACTTAAGGCTGACACCGATGTCCCAGCCCGTGGCCTGATTATTGAAGCCCACGTCGAGCAGGGCCGTGGCCCGGTGGCTCACGCTTTAATTGAAGCCGGCATCCTGAAGCCCGGCGCCTTCATCGTGGCTGGCTCCAGCTACGCCAAGGTCCGCAACTTGGAAACGACCGACTTCAAACCCCTGAAAGAAGCTGGCCCATCGACGCCGGTGGCGATTACCGGCTTTAAGACATTACCGGAATTCGGTGACGATTTTAGCGTCGTGGCCAACGAAAAATTGGCCCGCGCCGCCGCTACGGCCAGTGCCAACGACAAGAACGCCAGCGGCAGCCGCATGGGCATCGGTAGCAGCGAGCTGATCCGCCTGATCAACCGCAACAACGAGGTCAACGAGCTGAACATCATCGTCAAGGCCGACGTCCAGGGTTCCTTAACGTCTGTTATCGACAGCCTGAAGGCCCTCGACACCGCCGAAGTGGCGGTGCGCATCGTGGCCTCCGGCGTCGGTGCCATCTCCGAGAACGACCTGCACCTGGCCCACTCCGGCCACGCCATCATTTACGGTTTTAACGTCGAACTGTCGACCAGTAGCCGCCAACAGGCGGCCCGCGACAAAGTTTCGGTCCGGCTCTACAAGATCATTTATGAACTCATAGATGATGTTAAGTCTGAACTTTCTGACCTGCTGAGCCCGGAGATCATCGAGACCGAAGTCGGCCGCCTGGTCGTCCGCGGTATCTTTAACACCACCAAGACGGCCGTTATCTGCGGTGGCGAAGTCACCAAGGGCAAACTGGTCGCACCGGCACTGGCCCGCGTCATGCGCGCCAAAGAACTGCTCGGCGAGGTCGAAATTAGCGGCCTCAAGCGCGGCCCGGCCGAAACCAAGGAAGTCTTTGAAGGCGAAATGTGCGGCCTCAGTTTCACGACCGCCAAACGCCTCGACCTGCTGGAAGGCGACCACATCGAACTGTTTACCCGCGAGGCCAAACAGCGCACGCTCTAGGGCTACGCTAGCCTCGTCGCGTGCTACAATATCCTTATGCTCAAGATCGATAATAACCTGCTCCAAGAAATCGGCCTGGCGGCGCTGCCTGACTCCGAGAAAAACAGTTTACTCAAGCACATCTACGAAACGCTGGAAATGCGTGTCGGCATGCGCCTGGCCGACCAGATGACCAACGAGCAGCTCGACGAATTTGAACGCTACTTCGAAGCCAAAGACGACGCCGGCGCCTTTGCCTGGCTGGAAAGTAACTTTCCTAATTATAAAGATATCGTCCAGGAAGAATTTGATAAGTTGCGCCAGGAAGTCGCCGGCGCGGCACCGCAGATCCTAGCGGCGGCGCAGGCCCAGTTAGCCGCCGCTCCAGTAGCCTCAGCGCCGACAGTTGCCGCACCGGTTGCCGAACAAGCCGCACCGCAATATGCGCCGGCGCCACAGCAATCAGCCCAAGCGCAGTATCAACCGGCGCCACAGCCACAGCCCTACCAGCCGCCCTTTCAGAGCCAGCCGCCAGCCGGCCCCCAGGCCCAGTAAACCAGGCTTAGCTCAGCTTATAACCAAGTAAGAAGTCGTGGCCGGACATCTCTTTTTTGCCGGCTGGGATCAGTTTATCGATAATAAGTAGTCCGGCTGCCGTGTACAGGCCGATCTGCCGGTCTTCGATCCAGAGGCTACCGGGCTGGCCGTCGCCAGGAGCGACATGAGCGGCGGTAATGATGATGTCGGTGCTACCGACAGTGGTGCGCACCCGAGGCCAGCCGGCCAGAGCCCGGACTTGGCGCTCGATAGTGGCCGCTGGCCGATTCCAATCAGCAGCACCGATTCGGCCACTATCTTTGCTCAGGCGCTGATCGTAACTGGCGCCGGTTTCGGGCTGCGCCTGAGGCGTCAGCGTACCATCTAAGATTGCTGGCAGGTGTTCGAGTAGCATCGACTGCCCCAGTGTCACTAAGCGGTCGGCCAGCGCCTGCTTGGTTTCGTTGCCGAGGCTGACGCGTTGCTGGGCGTAGACCGGACCGGCGTCCATGGCGCGCACTAGTTGCATTAAAGAGACGCCGGTTTCAGTGTCGCCGGCCAGCAGGGCGGCCTCTAAAGGAATTGAGCCGCGATGGGCCGGTAACAGCGAAGGGTGCAGATTAATGATGCCCCGTGGAAACAAGTCGATAACTGATTGGGGCACTAATTTTCCATAGGCTACCAGGACGCCGGCCGCCGCCTGATAACCAGCTAATTGGTCGGCAACCTCGTTCAGTTTAGCTGGCGCTAGAAGGGGGATGCTATGTTGCTCGGCGATGGCCACAACTTCTAATGGCCGCTGCTTGCGGCTCTGCCCACCAGCTTCCTGGGCAACTACAACCGCAGCTATGTCGTGGCCGGCGGCCAGCAAGGCTTGCAGCACCGGCGCCGTGGTCGTGACGCCGGTGGCGATCCGCTCATTGCCAAAAAACACCAGCCGAGCCACGTTACGACTCCCAGAGCTGTTTATTGTCGGCGATCTCGGTCTGGTAATCGAGCTTTTGTAATTCGCCTTTGTCGTCAAGCTTAAAGAAGGCTTCTTTGTCGTCTTGGATATGATCGATAAATACCAATCCATTGGTGTGGTCGATCTCATGCTGGAAGATACGGGCCAGGAAACCTTCGGCCGTGACGCGGAATTCCTGGCCTTTGGTATTCAAAGCTTTGACTTTGACTTTGGTGTGGCGCGGTACTTTGCCGTAGACATTCGGCACGCTCAGGCAGCCTTCGTAATCGGCCTCGATCTTACCTTCCCATTTGGTGATCTCGGGATTGATAAAAGCGGTAAAGGTGTGGTCTTCCTTGTTGTCATAATTATTACGGACGACGACGATCTTGTAGAGCTTATCGATCTGGACGGCGGCCAGCGCCACGCCCACTTCGTGGTCACGGCTGGTGTCCCAGCTGATGGTGGCGGCTTCCATGTCGGCCACGATCTTCAAAATCTCGGCGCTGACCACGCCCACACGTTGTGATTTTTGCCGCAAGCGGATGTTAGGCAGGCCGATAATGTCGTCTTTTGTCATATCCAAACAAGTATACCGTACCGTCTAACGGCGGCAAAATCGTTAGAGTAGGTCCAGCGGGTCGATGTCGTAGGACCAGTTGGCCGGTAAGCCGGTGATGACCTTGAGCAGCTGGCCGCGCTCGCTGCTTTTGATAATTAACTGCCACTGGAACTTGCCCTGGAACTTTTCCTGGAAGCAGGGGGCGGGGCCTTCGATGCGGATTTTGAGGCCGCTTTGGCCGAGGCTGAGTTTGAGCTTGTCGGCGGCGGCTTCGGCCGACTTGGGGCTGGCGCGGCGGGCGGTCAGTTTTAGCAGGAAGCAGAACGGCGGGAACAGGAATTGGCGGCGGCTGCTGATCTCGGTGTCGTAAAACTGTTGGTAGTCGGCGCTGATCGCCATGGCGATGATTGGGTGGTCGGGGTGATAGGTCTGGATGACGGCCCGGCCGGCGACGTGGCCGCGGCCGACGCGGCCCAGGACCTGGGTCAGCAGCTGGTAGGTCCGTTCGGAGGCCGAGAAATCGGGCATATATAGACTGGTGTCGGCCAGCAGGATACCGAGCACCGATAGTTTGGGTAGGTCCAGCCCCTTGGCCAGTAATTGGGTGCCGACCAGGATGTCGACGTCGCCGTTCCGGACGGCTTCGTAGTTGGTTTCAAAACGATCGGCCTTGCCGTTGTCGGTGTCGAAACGGGCCACCCGGGCCTGCGGAAACAGCCGCGCCACTTCCTCGACGATGGCCTTGGTGCCGGCGGTCTTAAACAGAATTGACGGGTGCTGACACTCCGGGCAGCTGACCGGTGCCTTGGTGTGGTAGTCGCAGCTGTGGCAACGGAGCTCGAAGCGGTCGCCGTGGTAGGTGAGAGGTAAGTCACAATGCGGACAAGTGGCTTGCCAGCCGCAGTTTTCGCACATGATCAGCCGGGCGGTGCCGCGGCGATTGAGGTAGAGCAGGCTCTGCTCGCCGCGCTTGAGGGCGCCTTGAATGGCCGTTACCAATGGCAGGCTGAGGTAGCTGCTACGGGGAAACTGGTCGCGCTGTTTCATGTCGACTATCACGACTTCGGTGGCGGCCGGTTGGTCGCCCTTACTGTCTGCGCGGGCCAGCTGGTTGAGCTCGATGATCGGCCGCTGTTTCTGCCTGGCCAGGTAGTAATCGCTGACGCTCGGGGTGGCTGAGCCGAGCACCAGACTGGACCGCGTCAGTGAGGCCAGGTAGGCGGCCACCCGGCCGGCCTGGTACTGCGGCGCCTGTTCCTGTTTGTAGGCGGCTTCGTGCGACTCGTCGAGGATGATCAGGCCGGGGCGGGCCAGGGGCGTAAACAGCGCCGAGCGCGGCCCAATAACGATTAGGGGCTCTTTAGTAGTCAGGGTCAACAGCCAGGCTTGGCGACGCTCGCTCGGCGCCTGGCCAGAGTGCAGGACGACCACCCGCGCGCCAAAGACGGCCCGGAAGTTGGCGGCTAGTTGGGAAGTTAAACTGATTTCTGGCGTCAGAATAATCGCCGACCGGCCAGCAGCCACGGCTTTCAGGGCCAGCTCAATATAAAGTCGGGTTTTGCCGCTGCCAGTCTTGCCGTGGACCACGTAATTATTGACGGCCGTCATGGTGGCCAGGGCGGCGGTTTGTTCAGCCGTCAGCGGCGGTAACCCGGACGTCTGCGGCGCTGCCAGTACCAAAGGTGTCTGGTTGGCCAGCTGTTTGACGCTCAGCCCGGCCGGCACGATCTGCTGCGTCAGGACGCCCAAGGGGGCCGGGTAGTAGGTCTGCAGCCACAGTATCAACCTGATCAAGTGGCCCGGAAGCGGCGGCAGGTCGTAGACCTGACTGATGGGCTTGGTCTTAAAGCGCGGCGGCGGCGCCGGGCCGGTCACCAGGCCCATCACCGTTTCCTGCTGCAGCGGCACCAGCACCAAGCTGCCGGTCGGCAGCACCCGGTCGGCTTTGTCGGCTTGGTAGGTCAGAGCCTCACGGCCGTGGTAGCGGCTGCTGCGTACCCAAACGTAATAATACATATTCGTAGTATACGCGGTACGGCTGGAAACATTTTCGGAAATAGTCACTCTACCAGATCTAAATGTCTAAAATTAGCGGTAAATTCGTATACATTTTTAGAGTATTTTGCATAATATTCGCCGGCCCGAGCCGTCGTCCTAGTCAATTCTTCAGACTTATTGTTCGGGCTCAGGAGGCTCTAAAAAGCAGCCAAACGGCCGTACAACTTTATTGAACTCTCTACCGTAAAAGCGTATACTGACCAGAAGAGAGTTACTTAATACGAATAGAGGGACACCACATACCATGCCACAAGTAGTCGAACCAGCGATCGAGACCTTTGCTCAGATTAAAGTCATCGGCGTCGGTGGCGCCGGTGGCGCGGCTATCAACCGCATGGTCGAGGCCGGCATCGAAGGTGTGGAATTCATCGCCATCAACACCGATGCCCAGGCCCTGCACCATTCCAAGGCCAGCCACAAGATCCACATCGGTAAGGACACGACCCGCGGTTTAGGTGCCGGGGCTGACCCCAACGTCGGTGAGTCGGCGGCCCTGGAATCCGGTGACGTCATCAAGGCCGCCATCGAAGGTGCCGACATGATCTTTATTACCATCGGTGCCGGCGGCGGTACCGGCAGTGGTGCCGGCCACATCGTCGCTCAGATTGCCCGCGACATGGGTATCCTGGTCGTTGGTTTTGCGACCAAGCCGTTTGCCTTCGAGGGCGAAAAGCGGCGCCACAACGCCGACCTGGCCATCAGCAAACTACGGGCCGCCGTCGATACCTTGATCATCATCCCTAACGATCGCCTACTGCAGACCATCGACCGCCAGACACCGCTCATGGAGGCCTTCAAGGTCGCCGACGACGTCCTGCGCCAGGGTGTCCAGGGCATCTCCGACCTGATCACCGTCCACGGCTTGATCAACCTCGACTTTGCCGACGTTAAAACCGTCATGAGTAACGCTGGATCGGCCCTGATGGGCATCGGCCGCGCTAGCGGCGAAAATCGGGCCGTGGCCGCCGCCCAGCAAGCCATCGAGTCACCGTTGTTAGAAGTCTCGATCGACGGCGCCCGCGGCATTCTGTTTAACATCATCGGTGGCAACGACCTGGCGATGCACGAGATCAACGCCGCCGCCGAAACCATTACCAACGCCGCCGATCCCGAAGCCAACATCATCTTCGGTGCCACCATCAGCCCCGACCTGGAAGGCGAAGTCATCATCACCGTCGTGGCCACCGGCTTCGACGAGTCTTATTATGCCAAGCGCGACGCCGAGACCGGTCTGGTCGACGCCCCGCCGACCGTCACGCCGCTGACCGCCGCACCGGTTGCCGCTTCCGGTCAGGAAGAAGAAACCTTAGCCAACATGAACATGTCGCTCGACGAAACCTCGGCCAGCGACTTCAGCAGCGACACGCCGATGCCGAACATCTGGACCATCGACGAAAAAACTGATGACGACGATAAGTCTAAAAAAGACGAAGCCGGCAGCAAGTCCGATGACAAGCCCGACGATGACGAGCCAGTGACGCGGATTATTTCCGGCAGCGGCCTCGATGACGATCTGGAACGGCCATCATTCCTGCGCCGTCTGGCCAAGCGCCGTAAGGACGAAGACAAGCCCGATTCTAAATAAAACATAAGCAAAATCGCCAGTTAAATACCACAACAACCAAAATACCCCTGACATAGTCCGCTATAACAGGGGTATTTCGTATTAAATATTACACCGCCCTTATGCTTGCAAAACGCTATAGCTAGGGCTATAGTTAGCAGTCTTGACACTATATAGAGGGGGTGTCGGTACCTTAAAGCAAACAGTACTAAGTAAAGATGGGGGCATCTAATGAAGTGTAGCCAATGCCAGAGCGACGATATCAAAGTTATTGAATCGCGCGACGTGGCAGACGGGCAAGCTATTCGTCGCCGCCGTATGTGTAACGCCTGTGAAGCTCGCTTCACGACCTACGAACGTTTGGAGCGACCGCAATTAATCGTCATCAAGAACGACGGCACCCGCGAACTGTTCAACCGGGCCAAACTGATGGCCGGTCTGTATCGGGCCTGCGACAAGACTCCGGTCAACAGCTTGCAGCTCGACAAGGTCGTCAATCAGATCGAACAGGATCTGTATGATTGTAGCGAACCGGAGATCAAGTCGTCCAAGATCGGGGAATTGGTCATGGACCAGCTAGCCAGCTTGAACGATGTCGCCTACGTGCGCTTCGCCAGCGTCTACCGACGTTTCAAGGACATCGCCAGCTTCGAAAAAGAGCTCAACCACATACGACAGCAACGACAGCTGACGAACCAGTAAAATTTAATAGATAAAAGTGAGGGTAACAACATGGCACAGACAACAGCAACCGCGACAGCACGGCTTTTCACGCCGAAAAAATCAAAGGCTTACGACCAGGTAACCTGGGAAAAGCGTGACTCTTTAATTACCAACCCGATGACTGGCAAGCCGGTCTTTGAGCAGAACGACACCGAATTTCCAGCCGGCTGGTCACAGAACGCCGTTAACATCGTGGCTCAGAAGTACTTTACTGGCACACCTGGTACCAGCGAACGCGAGAGCTCGATGAAGCACCTGGTCGACCGCATTGTCGATACTGTCACGACCCATGGTCTAAAAGAAGGTTACTTCTCTTCAGAGGCCGAAGCCGAAGATTACCGCGAAGAATTAAAATACGTTTTAGTCACCCAGCGGGCGGCCTTTAACAGCCCCGTCTGGTTTAACATCGGCGCCAAAGGCCGGGCCCAGCAAGCTAGCGCCTGCTTTATTCTTGGCATCGACGACACCATGCCGGCGATCCTGCAGTGGTACGTCGACGAAGGTATGATCTTCAAGGGTGGATCCGGTTCCGGTATCAACATCAGCCCCATCCGTTCCAGCCTTGAGACGCTTGGTAAGAGCGCCGGTACGGCCTCCGGCCCCCTCAGCTTTATGCGCGGCGCCGACGCTAGCGCCGGAGCCATCAAGAGCGGCGGTAAGACTCGCCGGGCCGCTAAGATGGTCGTGCTCAACATCGACCACCCCGATATCGAAGAATTTATCTGGTGCAAGGCTATCGAAGAGCGTAAATCGCGCGTCCTTGAGCAGAACGGTTTCGAAATGAGCTTTGACGGTAAGGATGCCTTCAGCGTCCAGTACCAGAATGCCAACAACTCGATCCGCGTCACTGATTCTTTCATGGAAGCCGTCGAAGCCGACGCCGACTGGGACCTGAACGCCGTCACCACCGGCAAGCCGGTCAAGACCGTCAAAGCCCGCCAGCTGTTCCGCCAATTTGCCGAAGCTGCTTGGGAATGTGCCGACCCTGGTATCCAGTACGACACCATCATTAACAAGTGGCACACTACGCCGAACGCCGGCCGTATTAATGGCTCTAACCCGTGTTCGGAATACATGCACCTCGATAATTCGGCCTGTAACTTAGCCAGCCTGAACCTAATGAAGTTCTTGAAGGACGACGACAGCTTCGACATCAAAGCCTTCATCCACACCGTCGAGTTAATTTTTACGGCCCAGGAGATCTTAGTCGGCTACAGCGACTACCCGACGGAAAAAATCGGTAAGAACGCCCGGGCTTACCGCGCCCTCGGTATCGGCTACGCCAACCTCGGCGCCATGCTGATGGCCCTTGGTCTGCCATACGACTCCGCCGAAGGCCGCTCCATCGCTGCTGCCATCACCGCACTGTTAACCGGCCAAGGCTACGCCACCAGCGCCCGCCTGGCCAGCAAAGTCGGTCCGTTTGCCGGTTTCCACAACGACCGCGACAACATGCTGAACGTACTGCGCATGCACCGTGCCGAAGTCACTAAGATCGATGCCTCACTGGTTTCCGAAGAGCTGCTCAGCGCCGCTGCTAATGCCTGGGACGACGCCGTCGAACTTGGTGAGCAGTACGGTATCCGTAACTCTCAGGCCAGCGTCCTGGCACCAACCGGTACCATCGGTCTGATGATGGACTGCGACACCACCGGCATCGAACCCGATCTCGGGCTGGTCAAATTCAAGCGCCTGTCCGGCGGTGGAACGATGAACATCGTCAACCAGACCGTCCCTCGGGCCTTGAAGAACCTGGGCTATAGCCAGACCCAGATCGAAGCTATCGTGGCCTTCATCGACACCGAAAAGACCATCATCGGTGCCCCCGGCCTGAAGCCAGAACACCAGAACGTCTTCTCCTGTGCCATGGGCGACAACCCGATCCACTACAGTGGACACGTCAAGATGATGGCCGCCGTCCAACCCTTCCTATCGGGGGCCATCTCCAAGACCGTCAACATGCCAGAAGACGCCACTGTCGAAGACATCGAGCAGATTCACATCGATGCCTGGAAGATGGGTATCAAGGCCGTGGCCGTCTACCGCGACAACTGTAAGGTCGGCCAGCCGCTGAGCATGGGTAAGAAAGAGGGCAACGATGCCGCCGCTCCAACTAGCGCTGCCACTGAAACGGTTGCCGACGACCGCATCGTCTTAAAGGGTGCCGTCCGCCGCCGCTTACCACGCGTCCGCAGCAGCCATACCTACAAGTTCCAGATCGCTGATCTCGAAGGTTACTTCACCGTCGGTGAATACGAAGACGGTCAACCAGGCGAGTTGTTCGTGACCGTTTCCAAGCAGGGCAGTACGCTGTCCGGCCTGATGGACTCTTTCGCCATCAGCGTCAGTCACGGTCTGCAGTACGGCGTGCCGCTGAAGAGCTACGTCAAGACTTTGCGTGGCACCAGCTTTGCGCCCAGTGGCGTCACCGACGACGCCGACATCCGCACCGCCAGCTCGATCACCGACTACATCGTCCGCCGCCTGGCCCTCGACTACCTCAGTTTCGACGACCGCCTGGAACTTGGCCTAGCGTCGATCGACGATATGCCGATGTTCGACAGCCAGACGACGCTGATCGTTAACGAAACTGACGCCGTAGCGGCTGCCACTGTCGCTTCTGCCACCGCCAAGGCACCAGCCAAAGCCGACGCCAAGGGTGTCGGTGACAGCACCGCACCGCTGTGTTACAACTGCGGCAACCAGACCCAACGGTCCGGTAGCTGCTACGTCTGTTCCAGCTGTGGCTCGACTACCGGTTGTAGCTAAGCCGCTATAGTCTAGTCGGTACGCTCCGAATACGTGGCCCGTCCATTCCTGGACGGGCCACTGTCGTAGTCGCCGGTTGCAACATACTTTGAGCACCCTACAGCTGACCCATATCAGATTGTGTCATTTTTGGGACAATCGCTAATTTTGTAAGCTGTTAATTACTACTGATTGTCCCAAAAATGACACGCATTGAAAACGGCTGCCTGCAAAGTCTGGTGTCGCAGATGCAACGGTTGCTATGATCAGCATTTAACAGCCAGTAAGCGGCTTGACCAGCAAGGGTCAATCAGGGTACCCTAGAGGTATGAAAGTGCTTGTCCTGTACCGACCCAACTCCGAGCATGGCCGCTTGGTCGAGGAATTCATTCGCGATTACCAGCGGGCTGGGCACAGCGGCAGCATCGAAGGACTCAACATCGACACCCGCGACGGTAGCGCCATGGCCAGTCTCTACGACGTCATGCAATACCCGACCATCATGGTGACCCGGCAAGATGGCTCAGTCGTCAGGACCTGGGAGGGTAAAACCTTACCGCTGCAGAACGAAGTCGCGGCCTACGCCTTTAACGGCTAGCGCCGGCTCCTTCGGTGCTGTGCTATACTTAGCTTACAATTTGGTCAATCCGCTGGCAAAAAAATAGCCAACAGTAGTTATCAGCTACGAGGAGTGAGAAGAACCGCCTGAATTATTAGGCACAGTAGAACTCATCGGCTGCGCCCCGTTATCGGCGATAATTAAGCGTCAAAAAGCATGGCTTTTGAAAGCTGGATGGTACCACCGAAACGCCCAACCAGGCAGCGGTTCCAGCATAACAGCGATGCTTTTTTTGTAACTTTTAATATCTAGTAACAGAAATAGGAGCCACCATGAGATACCACAAGAATAGCCGCCGCCGAGCCCTGGAGTACGAAAAAGATCTGATCCAGTACTGGAAAGACAACCAGACCTTCGAGAAGTCCGTCGCCGCCCGGCCGGCCGATAACGGCTATGTCTTTTACGATGGGCCGCCGTTCATTACCGGCGTGCCACACCACGGCACACTGCTGTCGAGCATTGTCAAAGACGCCGTGCCGCGTTATTGGACTATGCAGGGCCGGCGCGTCGAGCGGGTGTGGGGTTGGGACTGCCATGGCTTGCCGGCCGAAGTTTACACCGAGAAAAAGTTTGGCATTACTGATCGCCGCGAGATCGGCACCAAGATCAGCCTGGCCGATTACATCACCACCTGACGCAACAACATGGTCGCCACCGGCGGACTATGGGAAGACACTATCGACCGCATCGGCCGCTGGGTCGACTTTAAGGGCGCCTACAAAACTATGGATAAAGAATATATGGAGAGCGTCTGGTGGGCCTTCAAGCAGCTCTACGAAAAGGGTAAGATCTACGAGGGCGAGAAGGTATTGCTGTACTGTACCCGCGACGCCACGCCGTTGTCCAAAGCCGAGATCGCCATGGATAACTCTTATAAGGATGACACTGACCCGTCGGTCTACGTGAAGTTTAAGCTGCACGACTACAGCCCCGATTACGACAGCTATGTCCTAGCCTGGACCACCACGCCCTGGACGCTACCGGCCAACACCGCCGTGGCGCTCAACCAAGCCGAAACCTATGTCGAAGTCGAAGTAACCGACGAACAGGGGACGGAGCACCTAATTGTCGCCAAGGCCCTGGCTGCCAAAGTCCTGACCAATGCCAAGCATCAGGCCCTAGACTATAAAGTTGTTCGGGAACTGCAGGGCAGTGAACTGGTCGGCAAAACCTACGAACCATTGTTTGAAAACCACGGCCCGCAGGCCCACAAAATCTGGCACGCCGATTACGTGACGTTGGAAGACGGTACCGGCATCGTGCACTTGGCGCCGGCTTACGGCGAAGAGGATTACGCGCTGTCGCGCCAGCTCGGTTTCCCGTTCGTCTTAAATATTGACGACCGCGGTAACTACAAGCACGGCGAGTGGCAGGGCCAGAACGTCTGGGAAGTTAACAAAGAGATCGCCAAAACCCTGCACGCCCGCGGCGTCGTTTGGAAAATAGATTACATTACCCACAGCTATCCGCACTGTTACCGCTGCGACACCAAACTGATGTACCGAGCGCACCCCAGCTGGTTTATGAACATCGATGGCCAACGTACCGAAATGCTGGAACAGAACGCCGACATCAATTGGTTCCCGGAGCACATCAAACACGGCCGTTTTGAAAAAACTGTACTCAGCGCACCGGACTGGAATCTGAGCCGCGACCGTTATTGGGCGACCGCCATGCCGGTTTGGAAAGGTAAGAATAACAACGGCGAAGAGCTGATAAAGGTCGTTGGCAGCTACGCTGAGTTGGCCGAATTATCCGGTGTCACCCTTGACGATTACCATCGACCGTGGGTAGATGATGTTACGTTTACAATAGATGACGTCGAATATAAGCGAGTCGATAAGGTGCTCGACTGTTGGTTCGAGAGCGGCTCGATGCCGTTTGCCCAGTTCCATTATCCGTTCGAAAACGTCCAAAAATTCGAAGCTAATTTCCCCGGCGATTTCATTGTTGAATACGTCGGCCAGGTCCGGGCCTGGTTCTATTATGTCCATGCTATCAGCGTCGGCTTGTTTGGTAAGAACGCCTACAAGAATGTGATCGTGACGGGTACTATTTTGGCCGAAGATGGCCGCAAACTCAGTAAATCACTGGGTAACTTTACCGACCCTAACGAACTGATGGACAAATTCAGCGCCGACAGCCTACGCTTCCTGCTTTTGAGCTCGCCGAGCCTCAGCGGCGAGGACTTTGCCGTCCGTGAAAAAGAGCTGGGCGACGTCGCTCGCAAACTGAGCATGGTCTGGAACATGTACGACTTCTTTACGCTCTACGCCGACGTCGACAACTGGGAATGGGACGAATCGAAAGGTCTCACAGACCCTTCGGAAAGCCTGTCGAACCCCTTAGACCAGTGGATCGTCGCCCGGTTACATCAGTTAACGGCTGATGTCGCGGTCAACATGGACCGCTACGACCTGGCGGCCGCCGTCAAGCCGATCCTGCCGTTCATAGATGACGCCAGCAACTGGTACGTCCGCCGCTCGCGCAAGCGCTTCTGGAAGAGCGAGGACGACGGCGACAAGGCCGACGCCTACCGCACGTTGCACTACGTCCTGACGATTTTAAGCATGGTCATGGCGCCGTTCACGCCGTTCCTGGCCGAAGAACTGTACCGTAAGATGACCGGCGGCGAGAGTGTCCATCTGCTGGACTGGCCCAAGGCCGGCCACGTCAACGACTTACTACTGAGCGACATGGCTGCCGCCCGCCAGCTGATTACCGATGGCCTGTCGCAGCGGGCCCGGGCCGGTATCAAGGTCCGGCAGCCGCTGAGCTCGGCCACCATCTCCGGTCCCCACGCCGATCGCCTGAGTGTCTACCAAGAGATTCTCATCGAGGAGCTCAACCTTAAGTCAGTCATTTTCGAGGCCACCAGCGGTCCGCTAACGACGAACGCCGTGGCATCGACCGACACCGTGGCATCGACCGACCGATATATCGAATATGATATAACGGTCAATCTTGATATCGACCAAGCGCTCCGGCAAGAAGGTCTGATGCGCGAAATCGTCCGCAACGTCCAGCAGGCCCGCAAAGCCGCCGGACTAGAGGTCGATGACCGGATAGAGTTGGGGCTGGTCAGCGCTGACGCCGATGTCCAGGCCGTCTTGGCCGACAGCCAGCTGGTACAGGTGATTGCCCAGGAGACGTTGGCCGTCAGTACCGGAGCGCTAGCGGTAGACGGTGGCCACACGGTCAGCGTCAAGGTCGAGGGTGCCGCTTTGACAATCAGTTTCAGGGTTTACAGAGCTAGCCGTATCTGATAAGATAGATTCCATATGAAAAAAGCAGTTATTTTAACCGGCGGCAAGCAATACTTGGTCGTCGAAGGCGAAACCATCAAGGTTGAGCTGGTCAAAGCCGAAGGTTCAAGCGTCAGCTTCGAGCCACTACTAGTAATCGACGGTGACAACATCCGGGTCGGCGCTCCCAGCGTTGCTAAAGCCAGCGTCACGGCTGATGTCATCAACGCCGACCAACAGGCCGACAAGGTCACCAGCATCCGCTACAAGGCCAAGAAACGGGTCCACACCGTCCGCGGTCACCGCCAGCACCAGACCGTGCTGAAGATCACCAAGATCGCCTAGTCCTCGGCTATCCGGTCACTTAAAAAAGCTCCCGATTAGAGGGGCTTTTTTAAATTGTCGTTAAACCGGGTCGAGGAATACACTGTAAGTAATGAAACCAACCGAAGATTATCTAACCAAACGAGAGAAGGCCGAACTAACTCAGATTATCGGCGAAGCCATGCAACTGATCAGTAAACAATTCGCCGATCTGCAGTTAGCGATCGATAAGTTAGACTACCGTCTGAACGCTACCGTCGGTCAGGTTGACGGCCACGAAGTCCGTCTGCGCCGCCTCGAGGCCTAAAACGTATATTTTGTAATGCAGTCTTTTAGCGACGGTTATCATTTTTCTGTAAGATTTCTAATAGTGCTTGTGGATAAAAAAGCCAGAATAATTACGCAGACGTAATATTCACTACATTAAGCCTACCGAAATATTGACGATAACCTAGCAATTTACAGGGTAATATACCGTTAAAGCTTAGACCGTTGTAAATAATGTTACTTATTACTAGTCAAAAGTACTTAGAAACAACAACACTAGTGCATCCAAAATGTGCTCATAAAACCCTTGATAACACCTGTGGCTGGGTAGATACTAGTCACATAGGGTTGGAGTGGAAAAACCAACTAACCCTAGCCAAACAAAATTGGTTAAAAACCTAAAAAAGCAAAAATGGACCTTTCTCCGAAGCAGAGAAAAATCCTCCGCCAGGAGAGAGGTCCAAAACAAACATTGCTCCGGGACTTGTCCCTAACAGGTAAAACCAATACAAACACCCTCACAAGAAACAAATGCCCAAACACAAATCAGCACTACAGATATTCTTGAACACCCTTATGCTAGCCAGCAACAGGGTGTTCTTTGCTGTTTTGGATTGTGTTCACTCGACCCCTGTTATTTCTTATACGCGCGCCTACTCGCAGGCCGACAGGCGCTTGCGTGCCGGCCTCCGCGCTAGCGCCCGCAACCTGATGCTGCTGGCCCTGAGCCTGACGATGATCGCCGGCTTGCTGGTGGTGACGACCAAACCGCTGACGGCGGCAGCGGCCACCGCCGACAAGCTCAACTTCCAAGCCCGGTTGGAGCAGGCCGACGGTGCTATCGCCCCTGACGGTAACTACAACATCGAGTTTAAACTGTACAACAGCGCTAGCGCCGGCACGGCCCTGTGGACCGAAGACTACCTGAACAGTGCCAGCCAAGGGGTCCGAGTGGTTAACGGCTACGTTACCGTCAACCTTGGAACGGTGACGCCGTTCCCGACGAACATTTCCTACGACCAGGCGCTGTACATCACCATGAACATCGGTGGCACCAGCACCGGCGCGCCGACCTACGACGGCGAGATGAGCCCGCGGCTGCAGTTGACGGCCGTACCGTACGCTTTCCAGGCTAACAGTGCCAAACAGCTCCAGGTGCAAAACGGCGTCAACGTCGCTACCTTGGCTTTTACGGCGCCGACCGCCAACCGGACTATCGCCCTGCCCGATGCGACCGGTACCGTCTGTCTGCAGCTGAGTACCGATTGTGGCTTCGCCAGCGCCAGCGGTAGCAACAACTACATCCAGAACAACACCACCTTGCAGAATAGCGCTAACTTCAATTTCCAGAGTTCCAGCACCACGGCCATCAGCGGCGCCATCCGGGCATTGACCGGGCAGACGGCCGACTTACTGCGGCTGAGTGACTCTTCCGGCGTGGCCCTGAGCGGCTTTAACGCTAGCGGTCAGCTGTACTACCAGAGCGGCAGCTTTACCGGTACCCTGGTGCAGAACGTTTTGGCCCAGAGCACGATCTACAACCTCAGGGACCCCGGCATCGCCAGCGTCGACATCTGTCTGAGTACCGGTAACTGTGCCGGCGCCGGTAGCGGCGTGACCTCGGCCACCGGCGGCACGGTCAACTACCTAGCCAAGTTTGACAGCGTTCGTAATATCGTGGCTTCGAGCCTGTTTGACGACGGTAGTTTTGTCGGCATCAACAGCGTTACCAACGCTGGCAAGCTGAGCGTCGTCAGCACCAATGCCAGCCAGAGCGGTGTCTACGTCAAGGGTGCCACCAGTGCCACCAGTGCCGCCTTCGTCGTCCAGGGCGGGGCTACGCCAGCGGCCGGCGGTGACCTGATCAACCTGAAAGATGTTTCCGGCGCTATTTTGAGCGGTTTCGACGCCAGCGGTAATCTGTTCTTTAACAAGGGTGGCTTCAAGGGCACGGTGACGCAGCAGAGCCTGGCCCAGAACACAACCTACCGGCTGATTGATCCGGCTCAAGCTACGGTCGACATCTGTCTGAGTACCGGTAACTGTGCCGGCGCTGGTAGCAGCGTGACGTCGTTGGGCGGCACGATTAATTACATTGCCAAGTTTGACGCCGCTCGCGACATCGCTAACTCCAGCTTGTACGACAACGGCAGCTTCGTCGGTGTCAACACCATTACCAACAATGGCTTACTGAGCCTGGTTGGCGCCACGGCCGCTCAGAGTACCTTCTTTGCCCAAGGTGCTGGCAGCGCCACCTCGCCGGTGGCGGTTATTCGTTCCGGCGCGACTCCAGGCGCCAGCGCCGATTTGCTGGTGCTGCAAAACTCCAGCGGCGTGACGCTGGCTGAGGTCGATAACAATGGCAACCTATCAGCTGTCAGCGGTCTGTTCAGCGGTAACATTACCCAGACCGGTAGCGGCAGCTTCAGCACCGGTAGCGGTGCCATCTCGTTTAACGGCGCCACCAGTGTTACTGGTACCAATACTTTGACGGTCGGCACGGGGGCTACCAGCCTCGGCGGTACCTTGGCCGTCAGCGGTGCGGCTAGCTTCAGCGGTGGTCTGACTTCGGTCGGCGCGACGCTGATCAACACTACCGGCACGGCGGCCACGGCCATCGGCAACGCCGGCGGCAGCTTTACGCTGACTTCCTCGGGCTTGAACGTGGCCGCCAGCGGTGCCCTCAGCGGTGTCAGCGGCTATAGCCAGAGTGGCGGCAACTTCACTATTACCGGCCCGGGAGCATTTAGTACTGGTACTGGTGCCGTGGCGCTGAACGGCCCGGTTACGGCTTCCGGCACGCTGGCGGTGCAGGGTGTCAACGGTCTGACAATCGGCGTCGCCGGCGCCACGGCCGGCGTTGCTAACTTTGCTAACGCTACCAACACCAACCTGACCGTCCTGACCGCCACGGCGCCGACCGGTACCGGCAACGCTAACATCGCCTTGCCGACGCTGGTCGGGGGCACCAGTGCCACTATCTGTGTCAGCACTGGTAACTGTGCCGGCGCCGGCAACAGCGTCACCTCGAACGCCGGTGGTACGCCGAACTACATCGCTAAATTCGTGACCGCCCGCGACATCGGCAACGCCAGTTTGTACGACGACGGCACTTTCGTCGGCCTTAACACCACGACTAACAACGGTTTACTCAGCTTAGTCGGTGGCTTTGGCACCCAGAGTACCTTGTTTGCCCAGGGTTCGGTCAGTGCCACCTCACCGGTGGCGATTATCCGTTCCGGGGCCACGCCGGGCGTTGGCGCCGATCTATTACAACTGCAAAATAGCAGTAATACTACGGTGGCTAAGATTGATGCTACTGGCAACTTGACGGCCGTCGGCGGCCTGTTCAGCGGCAATCTGGCCCAAACCGGAACCGGCACTTTCAGTACCGGCAGCGGTGCCGTCAGCCTGAACGGCCCGACTAGCGTCACTAGCACGAACACCTTTAACGTCGGTTCTGGTGCTACCACCCTCGGTGGCACCCTGAGCGCCGGTGGCGCCACCGCGCTCGGTAATACCTTGACCGTTGCCGGCGCCAGCACCTTTAATAGTAACGTCGGAATCACCGGCAGCGGTACGCTCAGCGTCGCCAATGGCGCCACTACTCTGGGCGGCAGCTTAGCTGTCGCCGGCGTCACGGCGCTGGGTAGTACGCTCAGTGTCAGCGGCGCTACCACCCTGACCGGCTTGCTGACTGCCAACGGCGGCATCATCGACAGCGGTAACTTCGCTCAGACCGGCACCGGAACTTTCAGTACCGGCAGCGGCGCCGTCAGCTTGAACGGCGCCACCAGCGTCGGCGGCAGCAACAGCTTTACCGTCGGCACCGGTGCCACCAGCCTCGGCGGTAGCCTCAACACCACCGGCACCAGCACCTTTACCGGCGCCAGCACCTTCAACGGCGGCATCACCGACAACGGTAACTTCGCCCAGACCGGCACTGGAACTTTCAGCACCGGCAGCGGTACCGTTTCCTTAAACGGTAATACCAGTATTACTGGTACCGGCACCTTAACGGTTGGTACTGGCGCCAGCTTGCTCGGCGGCACGCTCGGCGTGACCGGTCTGGCCACCCTCAGCGGTGGTACCACCATTTCTGGCGCTACTAGCATTACTGGCGCTGCGACTATCAACACTACCGGTACCGCCAACACCGCTATCGGCAACGCCACCGGCAGCTTCAGCTTGAGCTCATCGGCCCTCAACGTGACCGCTGGCGGCGCCCTCAGCGGCATCACTACTATAAGTATGACCGGCGCCATCAGCGCCGCGACGTCCGGCAATACCATTAACGGTCTGATCATTAATAACGGCGCCCTCAGCGGTATCAGCGGCTACGCCCAAACCAGCGGTAACTTTGCCATCAGTGGAGTCGGCAGCTTCGGTACGGGCACCGGCGCCGTCAGCCTGAATGGTGCGACTACCATTACTGGCGCCAACAGCTTGACAGTTGGTACTGGCGCTACGACCTTAGGCGGTACTTTGGGCGTCGCCGGTCTGACCAGCTTGAACGGCGGCGTCAATGTAACCGGCGCCACCAACATCAACACCACTGGCACGGCCACTACTAACATCGGTAACAGCGGTGCCGCCTTCAGCTTGGCTTCTAGCGGCTTGAACGTCACTAGCGCTGGTGCCGTCAGCGGCGTCACCGGTTACGCTCAAACCAGTGGTAACTTTACTCAATCTGGTAGCGGTAGCTTCAGCACCGGTAGCGGTGCCGTCAGTTTGAACGGCGCCACCAGCGTCAGCGGTAGCAACAGCTTTAACGTCGGCAGCGGTGCCACGACCCTCGGTGGCAGCCTGACCGCTGGCGGCGCCAGCGCCCTTAACGGCGGCGCTACCATCAGTAACGGCGCCAGCATCAGCGGCGGTCTGACGGCCACCGGTACCACCGCCATCAACACTACCGGCACCGCCAACACCAACATCGGCAACGCGGCTGGCAGCTTCAGTTTGCAATCGAGCGCCCTCAATATAAGTACCTTGGGGGCTTTGAGCGGCATCACCGGCTACGCCCAGACCAGCGGCAACTTTACCCAAAGCGGTGCTGGCACGTTCAGCACCGCCAGCGGTGCTATCTCGCTGAACGGTGCCACCAGTATTACCGGTACTAGCACCCTGACCGTCGGTAGCGGCGCTACCAGCCTCGGCGGTACCCTTGGCGTCGCCGGTCTGACCACGCTTAGCGGTGGCGCCACCATAACCGGCGCTACCAGTATCACTGGCACCGCTAGCATCAACACCACTGGCACTGCCAGTACCACGATTGGTAACGCCAGCGGCAGCTTCAGCTTGCAGTCGAGCGCCCTCAATGTCAGTAGCGCCGGCGCCTTGAGTGGGGTCACCACTTTGGCGCTGAGTGGCGCCATTTCCGGTGCCACCACTGGCAACACCATCAACGGCCTGGTCATTAATAGCGGCGCCCTAAGCAGTGTTACCGGCTACAGCCAGACCAGTGGCAACTTTACTCAATCCGGTACTGGTACTTTCAGCAGCGCTACCGGTGGCGTCAACTTGAACGGCGTCACTGCCGTCACCGGCAGCAACAGCTTTACCGTCGGTACTGGCGCCACCAGCCTTGGCGGTACCCTGGCCGTCACCGGCTCCAGTACCCTGACTGGTTTGTTGACGACCAACGGCGGCATCACCGATACTGGCAACTTTGCCCAGACCGGCACCGGCAGCTTTAGTACTGGCAGCGGCGTCGTCTCATTAAACGGTGCTACTACCGTCAGTACTACTTTGGCGGTACAGGGCGCCGGTGGCATCACCGTCGGTACCCCGAGCGGCACCAATGGTAAGATCAGCTTCGCCAACAGTGTCAACAATAATCTGGGTGTCATCCAGATCGGCACGCCGAGTGGCACCGGCAACGCCACCTACATCGTGCCAAGCATCGCCGCCGGCAGCAGCGATACCTTCTGTCTATTGACTAATAACAACTGTAACTTCGAAGCTACCACTGGCACCGATTTCATCCGTAACCAGACCACCCAGCAGACCAGCGGCAACTTTAACATCCAGGCCCGGGCCGCCACCGTTGCTGCCGTCATCCAGGGCGCCAGCGGCCAGGACATCCTGGTCCTCGTCAACAGCACCGGCTCGACGGTCGCTAAGATCGACGGCAACGGTAACCTGATGGCCGTTGACGCTAACTTTAGCGGTAACGTCGCCCAAACCGGCGGTGGTACTTTGTCTACCGGCAGCGGCGCTGTCAGCCTGAACGGCAACACCAGTATTACCGGTGCTAAGACCCTGAGCGTCGGTAGCGGCGCTGTCAGCCTCGGTGGCAGCCTGAGCGTCGCCGGCGCCACCACCTTTAATGGCGGCGTCAGCGTTACTGGCGCTAACACGCTGAGCGTCGGCACTGGTGCCGTCAGCCTCGGCGGTACCTTGGCTGTCACTGGCACTAGTACCTACAGCGCTGCGGCGACCTTTAATGGCGACATCAACAGCACGGCCAACATCTCACAAACCGGTGTCGGTAGCTTCAGCACCGGCAGCGGCGCGGTATCCTTAAATGGCGCTACCAGCGTTACCGGCAGCAATAGCTTTAGCGTCGGCACGGGTGCCACCGCCCTCGGCGGCAGCCTGGGCGTTTCCGGCCTGGCGACGCTCAGCGCTGGCGCTACCGTCCTCGGTGCCACCAACATCAACACTACCGGCACCGCCAACACCAGCATCGGTAATAGTAGCGGTAGCTTCAGCTTGCAATCGGCCGGCCTCAACGTCAGCAGTGCCGGCGCGTTGTCCGGCATCACGACTATTAATATGAGTGGGGCCATCAGCGCCGCTACCAGCGGCAACACCATCAACGGCCTGATTATCAACGGCGGTAGCTTGAGCGGTGTGACCGGCTACAACCAGACCAGCGGTAACTTTACTCAGAATGGCACCGGCAGCTTCAGTACCGCTAGCGGTGCTGTCAGTCTGAACGGCCCGGTCAGCGTCAGCGGTATCAACAGCTTTACCGTCGGCTCGGGTGCTACCAGCCTCGGTGGCACGCTGGGCGTCAGCGGCGCGGCGACCTTAAACGGCGCCCTGACCGCTAACAGTAGCAGCACCTTCAACGGTAACGTCAGTGTTACCGGGGCCAGCAGCCTGACCGTCGGCAGCGGCGCCGTCAGCTTTGGCGGTACCCTGGCCGTCAGCGGCAGTTCGATCCTGACCGGCTTGTTGACCACCAACGGTGGCATCACCGACAGCGGTAACTTCGCTCAGACCGGCACCGGCAGCTTCAGTACCGCTAGCGGTGCTGTCAGTCTGAACGGCCCGGTCAGCGTCAGCGGTATCAACAGCTTTACCGTCGGCTCGGGTGCTACCAGCCTCGGTGGCACGCTAGCCGTCACCGGCACCAGCAGCTTCACGGCCGCCAGCACTTTCAACGGTGGCATCACCGACAGCGGCAACTTCGCCCAGACCGGCACCGGTACCTTCAGTACCGCCAGCGGCGCCGCCAGCTTGAACGGCAACACCAGCATCACCGGTGCCAACACCCTGACCGTCGGCACTGGCGCCGTCAGCCTCGGTGGCAACTTAAGCGTCGCCGGCAGCAGCAGCTTTAACGGTAACGTCAATGTCAATGGCAGTAATAGTTTGACGGTCGTCAGCGGCGCCACCACCCTTGGCGGTACGCTAGCCGTCAGCGGCGCCAGCGCCTTGAACGGTGGCTTGGCCGTCACCGGCGCCAGCACCTTTAGCGGCAACGTCTCGCTAGTTGGTTTGAGCAGCCTCACCACCGGTAGTGGCACGGTCACCCTCGGCTCACTCGGGTTGGGCATCGTCCAGAGTAGCGCTAGCGGCGTCCTAAGCAGTGGTAACATCGATCGCAACGGCACCTATCTGACCGGTACGACCGACGTCATTAACGGCGGTACCGGTGCCACCAGCTTTACGACCAACGGTGTCCTTTACGGCAATGGCACCAGTCCGATTCAAGCTACCGCTAGCGCTGCTAACAGCGTCTTGGTCACCGGTGCCGGTAGTATTCCAACCCTTAGCCAGACCCTACCGAACGCCGTTCAGGGCAACATTACCAGTACCGGAATTCTGACTACCGGCTCGATTGCCAGCGGCTTCGGGGTCATCAATACTGCCAACACTATTACGACGTCGGCCGCCGTCCAGGGTGGCACCGTCACCGCTACCGGCCTGCTGAGCGGTAACAGCCTTAGCATCAATGGTGGTGCCTTTGCCGTCAGCAGCACCGGTGCCATCACCGCCGCTACCGGCATTACTACCACTGG
>JBBRLU010000010.1:0-23595 GCA_038231175.1 Saccharimonadales bacterium (SeqCode)
GCGCTATCACATCGTCCGTGGTGCTCTCGATTTGCAAGGTGTCAACAACCGCAAGCAGGGCCGTAGCAAATACGGTACCAAGAAAGAGAGCAAGTAATGCCCCGTAAAAAGACCAAGGCCTTGATCCGCGAAGTTAACCCGGATCGCCTGTACAACAACGTCCAAGTTCAGAAGCTGATTAACCGGGTCATGCAGGACGGTAAGAAGCAGACAGCCGAGAAGCTGGTCTACACCGGTATGCAGAAAGCTGCTGACCGCCTCAAGGTCGAGAACCCACTCGATGTCTTCGAGCAAGCATTTAAGAACATCCAACCGCACATGGAAACTCGTTCCCGTCGTGTCGGTGGGGCTAACTACCAGATTCCGTTTGAAGTCAAAGGCCAGCGCCAGAACCACCTGACTACGATGTGGTTCGTCGCTGCCTGCCGCTCCCGCAAAGGTATCGGCATGGCCGACCGCATTGCGGCTGAGCTTCAAGATGCATACAACGCGCAGGGTACTTCAGTTAAAAAGCGTGAAGACGTCCACAAAATGGCCGAAGCCAACCGCGCTTTCGCCCACTTCGCTCGTACATAATAGTAAAACTATGTAAGAGGTAGTCTTGATATTCCAAGACTACCTCTTTTTATTCTGAAGGAAATTATTTATGGGATTACTGACCATTAAAACCGAGGCTGGCTTTGATAAGTTATACAAAAATATAATTATTGAAAGCGCTGAGAAACCTAAAATCATTGGAAGCTCTACCTACGTACCTTACACCGATGCTTTTCGACCACCAGAAAATCTGACCATCAAGCGACTTTTTTGGCTGGACCGAAATGTCCAGGGAAATAATCTGTTTGTACCGGATGCGACACTGGGAAGAGTATTTATTCCTCATGAGATCACAAGACATCTTTTGCCGACAGCTGTAGTCCTACTTCCATCAGATCGCAGAGCTAAGAATTTTGGAATAATAGAAGTTGATCTTGCAGAGTCAACATCAATGGATACTGAAAGTTTTTGTATGGAGGCAGTGGCTTGTGCGTTGCTGCGCATGGACGAGCATCCACTGGTAGAACTATCAGGTATACCAACCTCTTAAAATTTGTTATAATTTGACCAAACCCTTGTATTCTTTTGCTTGCGCAATTTTCAGAAGTAAGTGGCACCAACTAATTAAGGAGAACAGAGACATATGGCTGACAAAAAAGTAATCATGGAAAGAATCCGTAACATCGGTATTATCGCGCACATTGACGCCGGTAAGACCACGACTACCGAAGGTATCCTATACCGCACCGGCTTGAACCACAAGATCGGCGCCGTGCATGACGGCGAAACCACTACCGACTGGATGGCCCAGGAGCGCGAGCGCGGTATTACCATCGTTGCGGCTTCGGTCACCTGTTTCTGGAAGGGTCAGAACAACTACGCCGGCCAAGAGTTCCAGATCAACATCATCGATACTCCAGGACATATCGACTTTACAGCCGAAGTCGAACGTTCACTGCGGGTCCTCGACGGCGCCTGCGTCGTCTTTGACGGTAAGATGGGTGTCGAATCGCAGTCCGAGACTGTCTGGCGCCAAGCCGATAAGTACGGCACTCCACGCCTATGCTTCATTAATAAGATCAACCAGACCGGTGGTGATTTCTACAAGTCGCTCGATTCGATCCACAACCGCCTAAGCAAGCGGGCTTTCCCGATCCACCTACCGATCGGTTTCGAACAGACCATCAATGGTATCGTCGACGTCATTTCGATGAAAGCCTACCAGTACGAGGCCTTTACAGACCACGAGATGGTCGAGATTCCGGTGCCAGCCGACATGGTCGACAAGGCCCAGAAGTACCGCAGTCTACTGATCGAAAACGCCGTTGCCGAAGACGAAGCGATGCTCGAAAAGTATTTCGAAGTCGGTGAAGAGGGCCTTAGCGAAGCAGAAATCCGCCAAGCCGTTCGGACCGCTACCTTGACCGGTAAGTTCTTCGTCGTCACTGGTGGCGATGGCCGTGGTGTGATGGTCGAAAAACTGCTCGACCTGGTTGTCGACGTCTTGCCGGCACCAGCTGATCGCAGCACCACCTGGGGCATCAATCCTAAGAACGGCGAAGAAATCGAGCGCAAACACAGCGAAGACGATCCCTTTGCCGCCTTGGCCTTTAAGATTACCAGCGATCCTTTCGTCGGT
Organism: Saccharimonadales bacterium (SeqCode); assembly: GCA_038231175.1. Taxonomy (GTDB): domain Bacteria; phylum Patescibacteriota; class Saccharimonadia; order Saccharimonadales; family UBA4665; genus UBA4729. Next base: position 2,177 of record JBBRLU010000010.1, read on the forward strand.
AAGCTAGCCTATTTCCGCGTCTACTCTGGTAAAGTTACCGCCGGCTCCTATGTCCTGAACAGCTCGACCGGCGAAAAAGAGCGCGTCGGCCGGATCGTCCGGCTGCAAGCCGACAAACGGGCTGACGTGACGGAAGTCGTCGCCGGTGACATCGCCGCCATCGTCGGACTGAAGGGTACGACCACTGGTCACACCCTCTGTGACCCAGCTAACCCGATCGTCCTGGAAAATATCACCTTCCCCGATCCTCCGGTTTCAATCGCTATCGAGCCCAAGACCAAAGCCGACCAGGAAAAGATGGGCATCGCCCTGCAGCGTCTAGCTGAAGAAGATCCGACTTTCCGGGTCCGCGTCGATGACGAAACCAGCCAGACAATCATCTCTGGAATGGGCGAGCTACACCTGGAAATCCTGGTCGACCGCATGAAGCGCGAATTTACCGTCGAAGCCAACATCGGCCAACCACAGGTTGCCTACCGCGAAACTATTCGCAAAACTGGCGTCGAGGTTCAAGGCAAGTTCGTCAAGCAGTCCGGTGGCCGCGGTCAATACGGCGACGTCTGGTTACGCCTGTCGCAGAACGAAGAGGGCAAGGGTTTCGAATTCATCAACTCTATCAGGGGTGGTGTGGTTCCGAGTGAATACATCAAGCCAGTCGAGCAAGGTATTATCGAAGCCATGAGCAGCGGTGTGATTGCCGGCTATCCGGTCGTCGACGTCAAAGCCGAATTATACGATGGTAGTTACCATGAAGTTGACTCCAACGAAATGGCCTTCAAGGTTGCCGGTTCAATGGCCCTTAAAGAAGGCGTCCGCAAAGCCGGACCAGTATTATTAGAACCTGTTATGAAAGTCGTTGTTGTAACTCCAGAAGAGAACATGGGTGACGTTATTGGCGGCTTAAACTCCAAGCGTGGCCGTATCGAATCTATGGAAGATTTATCTGGTAATGTTAAAGAAATAACCGCTTTCGTACCACTTGGTGAAATGTTCGGCTACACGACTGAAATCCGTTCTATGACTAAGGGTCGCGCCAGTTCTAGCATGGAGCTTGACCACTATGCCGATGTACCAAACCACGTCGCCGAAGCGATCATTGCCAAGAACGCCAAATAACGCTATAAACGCAGCCATTTGGCTGAGCTAACACTTTACAAAGAGTCTCAGATTAGATAAGATAGTCTGGTAACTCGTGCGGGCCTTGTTGTAACTTGTGCTCACATGCTAGTAACTGGCAGCAACAAACCAAGTTATTAACCTATTAAACATTCTAAAGGGAGCTATTTTCATATGGCAGACAAATTCGACCGCACCAAACCACACGTTAACGTCGGTACCATGGGCCACGTCGACCACGGTAAGACTACACTAACCGCCGCCATCACGGCCGTCCTAGCTAAGAAGATGCCTAGTCCGGTCAATAAGCCAGTCGCTTATGACATGATCGACAACGCTCCCGAAGAGCGCGCTCGTGGTATTACCATCGCTACCTCCCACCAGGAGTACGAATCCGAGAAGCGTCACTACGCCCACGTCGACATGCCAGGTCACGCCGACTACGTCAAGAACATGATTACCGGTGCTGCTCAGATCGACGGTGCTATCCTGGTCGTCGGTGCTAATGACGGTCCATTGCCGCAGACCCGTGAGCACGTCCTACTTGCCAAGCAGGTCGGTGTGCCAAAGATCCTTGTCTTTATGAACAAGATGGACTTAGCCGACGCTGAGTTGGTCGAACTGGTCGAAGAAGAGATCCGCGAACTATTGGAAAAGAACGGTTTCGACCGTGACTGTCCAATTATTAAGGGCTCCGCCACGCAAGCACTCGCTGGCGATGCTGCCGCTGAAGATGCTGTCATGGAACTGGTCAGAGCTATGGACGACTACGTACCACAGCCGGTCCGCGAACTTGACAAGCCATTCCTGATGCCCGTCGAAGACGTCTTTTCGATCAAGGGTCGTGGCACGGTCGCAACCGGTCGTATCGAAACTGGAATCATCAAGATTAACGAACCAGTCGAAATCGTCGGTATCCGCACCACCAAAGCATCGGTCGTTACCGGTATCGAAGCCTTTAAGAAGCAGCTCGACCAAGGGCAGGCTGGCGACAACGCCGGTATCCTGCTTCGTGGTATTGAGCGCGATGACATCGAGCGCGGCCAGGTTATCTGTAAGCCAGGTAGCATTACGCCGCACACCGAGTTTGATTCCGAGGTCTACATCCTGACCAAGGAAGAGGGTGGTCGCCACACGCCATTTTTCAAGGGCTACAAGCCGCAGTTCTACTTCCGGACTACGGACGTTACTGGTGAAGTCGAGCTACCAGCCGGCAAAGAAATGGTTATGCCCGGTGACACCATTACCTTCAAGGTAAAGTTGCTCGCTCCAGTCGCCATGGACCAAGGTCTTAACTTCGCTATCCGTGAAGGTGGCCGGACCGTCGGTGCCGGAGTCGTTACCAAGATCGTCAAATAGTCACCGCACTACTGATCATCAGAGCCTCTGGGAAACCAGGGGCTCTTTTATTTAGCCGGCTATAGTGTAATATAAAAATATGAAAGTACCCTTCAGCGGTCCGATCGATAGCGGGCACTACCATAGGCCTGAGGTCATCGACCTCACCCATATTGATGATGTGCCGCCAGCCATTGACTGGGTTACTAAAGAGTTATTGCATGGCGATGAAGCACTTCCCGACGCCATGGTAATAAATTTCTCTAATGACCGACTTCGCGACTGAGTCTTGAAGATAGCGTGAGATTGTTATACAATTGGCTGACAAATTTAATCGTGGTGACTAAAAGTCGTTACGGGCACCTTGGTAGGCCGTAAAGATGTTACATCACAAGGAGCAACCATCATGGCTGACGCCCCCAAAGCAGACGCAAAACAACGGATCCGTATCCGCCTCAAGGCCTACGACCACAAAGTGATTGACCAAGCGGCCAAGCAGATCGTCGATACCGCCCTGCGAACCGGTGCTAGCTTGGCTGGCCCGATCCCGTTGCCAACGCGCCGGACAACCTTTACCGTCGTAAAAAGTCCCCACGTCTACAAGAAAGGCCGCGAGCAATTCGAAATGCGTGTCCACAAACGCCTGATCGATGTCTTTGAGCCAACGCCAAAGACCATCGACAGCCTCATGAACCTGAGCCTGCCAGCCGGTTGCGACGTCGAAATCAAGATGTAACCATCAGTAAGCCGCCCACCAGGGCGGTTTTTTTATTGAAGCGGATCAAGTTCTTAAGTGTGAGCTATTTCATATACTGTCGCCCTGATAACAGTTATTATGTTTGCATAACAGGAGATATAACATGCGTTCACACAGCCACTCAGACAACGATAAGGCCCAAATATTCGGTGTAGCTGCCTTGGCCGCCGGTATCGGTGCCGTAATGGCAGTACTATTTACTAGGCAAAGCGGCAGCGAGACGCGCCAAGCCTTACGCGATAAGTTCCAAGAAGCCAAAGCCAAGCCGCAGACGATTAAAAAAGACATCAACGATGCCGCTGACAACGCCAAGGATATAGCTTTGAAAGCTAAGGACCAAGCCGCTGCCACGGTCAAAGAAGTTGCCGACAAGACAGCTGACAAGATCGACCACATTAAAAAGAGTTAAAGTTAGCTAGACGTATGTCCACCGCTTATGGTTAACTAGTAGTAATGGCAACCAAGAAAAAAACTAAATCGGCATCAAAAGTTATCAAAGACCAGGAGCTGGACGGCGTTTATTTCCTAAAACTAGTCATGTACCTGATCATCGGTGCTCAGTGGCTACGTTTTAACAACGGTAGCGGACAAACTACGCTGGCTTTACCGATAGGCCTGATCGTCGGCATGGCTTTTGCGTTGCATGATCACTTCAAAATTGACCGTAAGATTGAATTTGCGTTGTTGTTAGTAGCGACGATGGTCGGCTTCTATGCCATGATCGGTCTCAACTTTTCTGCATAGTGAACGCCCGCAAGCGCAGCAGTATAAGTATTATTTGCAACATATTGACAGAGGTTAGACCAACGTGGTACTCTTATATGGTATCTTTTTGAGAAACACGCTTGGTTCACTAGATAGGTCACCCTAACAGGGGTCGAAACCGTTAGTCACCAAGGATTTTTATGTCAAACCTTAGATCATCCCTAACAGATGTTGATCAGAAAGGAGCTTGACCACTAAACTAATATAAGGAACATATTTCAAAATATGAAAGCACTCATAACTCGAAAAGTAGGAATGCTCAGCACCATCGCCGAAGATGGTGTCATGACGGCTATTACCTTGCTCTCGGTCGGTGAACACACCGTTCTCCACCACAAAACTACCGATAAAGATGGCTACGTAGCCGTCCAGGTCGGTGCCGAACAAGCCCGCAAGCTCTCTAAGAGCGTTGCCGGCCACGTTAAGGCTGCCGATGTCTCGCCAAAGATCATTCGTGAATTCCGTGTCGAAGAAATCGAAGAAGCCTTGACCGTCGGCGCTAAAATTACCGCCGACGTTTTCAATGTCGGCGATGTCGTCGATGCTACCGGCACATCCAAGGGTAAGGGTTGGGCCGGTACGATCAAGCGCCATAACTTCCACCGCCAGCGCAAAACTCACGGTGGTAAGGGTAATACCCGTAAGCCCGGTTCGATCGGTTCGATGTACCCGCAGCACATTTTCAAAGGTAAGAAGATGGCCGGTCACATGGGCCACGAACAAGTTACCGTCAAAAACCTTAAAATCGCCCTGGTCGACCTTGAGCATAATGTCATCGGTGTTACCGGTGCCGTACCTGGTCCTCGCAAGAGCATCGTGATCGTGAAAGGAGTCAAATAATGGCTACTACTTATAACAAAACCGGAGCCAAGGCGACGACGGCCGCCGAGCTCGACGCTAGCATCTTCGAAGTTATCCCTAAGAACCACCAGCTCCTGAAGGAAGCCTATGACGCCTACCTAGCCAACGGCCGTGAAAACCTGGCCGTAACCAAGACCCGTGGTCTGGTCAGCGGTGGTGGTAAGAAACCTTGGAAGCAGAAGGGCACCGGCCGCGCTCGTTTCGGCTCATCCCGTAACCCTATCTGGCGTGGTGGTGGCGTCGTCTTCGGTCCGACCGGCCACGAGAACTACTCCAAGCACATCAATATAAAAGCCAAGCGCTTAGCTATCCGCCAAGCCTTGAGTGTCAGCAATCACGCCGGTAAGCTGAGTGTCGTCGAAAGCCTCGACGCCAGCGGTAAGACGGCAGACATGGCTAAGTTCCTGACCAAGGTAGGCGCCTTACGTACTACGCTCATCGTCGTCGACACCAAATCACCAGAACTGGTCCGCGCTAGCGCCAACCTGCAGAACGTCAAAGTGGCGACTGCTAAGTACCTGAACGTCTTCGATCTGCTGAACGCCGACAGCGTGCTCATCAGCAGCAAAGCACTAACCATAATTTCTGAATGGCTAGGGGAGAAATAATATGAGCAAAACTATCAGCCTGCGCCCGCATCTAAGCGAAAAAACCTATGGTCTTAGCAGCAAAGGCGTCTACGTCTTCACGATCGATAAAGACGTCAATAAGCACTCCGTCGCCCGAGCCGTTGAAGCCCAGTTCGAAGTCAAAGTAAAAGCCGTCAACGTTACCAACCTTGATGGCAAGGCCAAGCGAACTATTAGCGTTACCGGCAAGCGCTCGGTAAATTCTATGGGCAAGCGTAACGACATCAAGAAAGCCTACGTCACCTTAGCCGAAGGTTTCAGTCTGCCGTTCTTCGCTGCCGTCGAAGAGGCCGAAGTCCAAGAGCAAGCTACCCAGGCCAAGGTCGAAAAAGCGGCTGCCAAGCAGGCCGACAAAGCTGCCAAGCCCGCCAAACGCGGCCTACTAAGTAAGAAAGCGAAGGCCTAACCCATGGCTATTAAATTATATAACCCGACGACGCCCGGCCGCCGTGGCATGACCAGCCAGGACTTCAGTGGCATTACGACTCGTAAGCCGCTGCGTTCATTGCTGGTTGCCCAGAAGCGTGGCAGCGGCCGTAACAACCAAGGCCGGATCACGACCCGCCACAAGGGTGGTGGCGCCAAGACATTTTATCGAAAGATGAACTTTAACCTGGCAGCTGGCCTGACGGTCACTATCGAGCACATCGAGTACGACCCCAACCGTTCAGCCCGCATCGCTCGTGTCAAAGAATCCAACGGTACCTATCACTACATCCTGGCCGCCCAAGGTATGAAGGTCGGTCAGGAACTGACCAGCGGTAGCGACATCGCTATCGAAACCGGTAACCGCTTACCACTTAAGAATATTCCCCTCGGTAGCACCATCCACGCTATCGAACTGCAGCCCGGCAAAGGTGCCCAGATCGTCCGCTCCGCCGGTAACAGCGCCCAGCTGATGGGCCGCGGCGAAGCCGGCTACGTTCAGGTTCGCTTGCCTTCCGGCGAAGTCCGCCTCTTCCTCGACACCTGTACTGCCAGCATGGGAGTCATCGGTAACGAACAACACCAGAACGTCAAGATCGGTAAAGCCGGTCGAAACCGTCACCTCGGTAAGCGCCCCGGCGTCCGTGGTGTCGTCATGAACGCCGCCGATCACCCACATGGTGGTGGAGATGGTGGTCGTCATGGTATCGGTGGTGGTAAGAACCACGGTTCAGCACCAAAGACACCATGGGGTCAGAAGACACTTGGTTTCAAGACCCGCCGCCGTAAGAGTACTAATAAGTTTATCGTAAGAAGCCGTCACGCGGCGAAGAGGAAATAACCATGAGTCGTTCACTTAAAAAAGGTCCATTCATTGATTTCAAACTCGCTAAGAAAGTGAGTGCGCTAACTGGTGATGACCGCACCATTATAAAAACCTGGGCTCGGGCCAGCACGATCGCACCCGACTTCGTCGGCCGCACGATTGCCGTCCACAACGGCAAGGTCCACGTGCCAGTCTTCGTGACTGAGAACATGGTCGGTCACAAACTCGGTGAGTTCAGCCCGACCCGTAAGTTCCGCTCCCACGGCGGTAAGTTAGCGAAGGGCAAATAAGATGTCCGTACAAGCTACCGCCAAGGGTGTCCGGATGAGCCCTCGTAAAGTCGCCATCGTCGCCGCTTTAGTCCGTGGACGAACAGTTGAAGAAGCACTTACAATTCTAGAACACACGCCACGCCGCAGCGCGTTGGCAGTCAGCAAGGTTATTGCCAGTGCTAAAGCTAATGCTGACCACAATCACGGCCTCAAGCCAGGAACTCTGACTATCACTGAAATTACTGTCAACCACGGGCCGCGCCTCAAGCGCTTCCGCCCTGCCGCTCATGGCCGGGCACTGCCATTCATGCGCCGTACCAGCCACATCAAAGTTACCGTTGACGGTGAAGCCCGCCAAACTAAGACCGTTAAAGAAGCGAACGCTGCCAAGCCAGCCGCTCAGAAAGAGGAGACAAAGTAATGGGCCAAAAAGTTAACCCAATCAGCATGCGTCTCCAGCTTAACAAGGACTGGCGCAGCAAATGGTTCGCCGGCAAGCAAGACTACGCCGCTTACCTGAAGGCCGACTTACAAGTCCGCAGCCTGATTGCCAAGAAGCTCGGTTCACGGGCATCTATCAATAAGGTTGATATCACCCGTACGCCAAACCTCGTTACCGTCACTATCGCTACCGCCAAGGCCGGTGTCGTTATCGGTCGCGGTGGCGCCGGAGCCATCGAACTGAAGGCTGCCATTGAAAAGATCTACGCCACGCCGGTACGGGTCAACATCGAAGAAGTCAAGAAGCCCGACATGTATGCCAAGTTGGTCGCCGAGAACATCGCCCACCAGATCGAGCGCCGCATGAGCTTCCGCCGGGCCATCAAAAGTGCTAGCGCCGCCACCATGCGCGCCGGAGCCAAGGGTATCCGTATCCAGGTCGCCGGTCGTCTGAACGGCGCCGAGATGAGCCGCACCGAAAAAGAAGTCCAAGGTTCCGTACCATTGCACACTATCCGGGCCGACATCGATTACGCCCAAGTTAATGCCCAGACGGCGGCCGGTATCATCGGTGTCAAAGTCTGGATCTACAAAGGCGAGGTGATCTAAGATGTTAATGCCGAAACGAACCAAATTTCGCCGGATCCGCAAGGGCAAGATCCGCGGCGTTGCTACCAGCGGTAACTACATCGCCTTCGGTGAGTACGCATTGCAGGCCCAAGGTCACGAGCGCATCACTGCTCGTCAGATCGAAGCTTCGCGTCAAGCCATGACCCGCCACATCAAGCGTGGTGGTAAGATCTGGATTCGCATCTTCCCGCACATCGCCGTCACCCGCAAGCCACAGGACGTCAAGATGGGTAGTGGTAAGGGTAGTCCGGAGTTCTTCGTCGCCAAGGTCAAACCTGGCACCATCCTGTTTGAAATGCAGGGTGTCACTGAAGAAATTGCCCGCGAAGCCATGCGCTTAGCGGCCCACAAACTGCCTGTTAAGACCAAGTTTTTAACACGAGAGGAGGCATAACATGAAGATTGCTGAAATCCGTAAATTATCAACTGGTGACCTCGCGACCGAGAGCACTAAGTTGCGTGAAGAAATAACCGAACTCAAGCGACGCTTGCACATGGGTGAAGTCCAGAATGTGCGAGTTATTCGTACCAAGCGCAAGGACCTAGCTCGTTTGCTAACCGTGCTTGGTGAGCAACTCGTAAAGGAGAACATCTAATGGCCCGCAGTATTATCGGCACCGTATCATCTTCCAAGGGTGATAAGACGATCGTCGTCATGGTCCAATCCCGAAAAACCCATCCGCTGTACCGCAAGCAGTACACCGTGACATCAAAGTTCATGGCCCACGATGAGAAGAACGAAGCCCAGACCGGTGACAAGGTGGCGATCGTTGAAACCCGTCCGCTCAGTGCCCGCAAGCGGCACATCCTGCAGCGCATCATCGACAAGCCGGCCCTGCGTGAAGACACCTTGACCATAACCAAAGCCACTGCTGCCGAAAAGCAGGTCACTAAGACCCGTTCCAAGAAAGTTGAGGACCAGTCATGATCCAACAAGAATCCCGACTTATAGTCTGTGACAACAGCGGCGCCAAGGAAATCCTCTGCATCCGTGTCCTTGGTGGTACCCGTAAGCGTTACGCCCGCGTCGGTGACGTCATCGTCGCGACCGTCAAGGTTGCTAACCCCAGCGGCGCCGTCAAGAAGAAGAGTGTCATCAAGGCCGTCGTCGTCCGGACCCGTGATACCATCCGCCGTAAAGACGGTTCGACCATCAGCTTCGACGACAACGCCGCCGTCGTCATCGATGACAATAAAGCACCGCGCGCCACCCGCATCTTCGGTCCGGTACCCCGCGAACTACGCGACCTCGGTTACGCCAAGATCATATCGCTTGCTCCGGAGGTCCTATAATGAGTACCGATAGATCTAATACTACTTTGAAACCGATTAAGATCCGTCTGAACAAGGGCGATACGGTCGTCGTCCGCAGCGGTAAGTACAAGGGTCAGACCGGCAAGATTACCGCCACCCACCCTCGTGTGAACAAGGTGACCGTCGAAGGCATCAATATCGTTAAGAAGCACGTCAAGCCTAACCAAGCTCATCCCCAAGGTGCGATCGTCGAACTGACGAAGCCGATGTGGGTCAGTAAGGTCGCTATCGTCGATCCGACTACCAAGAAAGCTAGCCGTATCGGCTACAAGTTACACGATGATGGTACTAAGACTCGCGTCTTCAAGTCCACCGGAAAGGAGATCAAGTAATGGCTACCGAGACTACTAAGAAAGTTACCAAAGCAGCTGCCAAGCCGGCTGCCAAAGCAACCGTCAAACCAGCTACCAAGTCAGCCGTCACAACTGGTGCTCGTCTGCGCACCCAGTACAACGACGTCATCGCTAAGGAACTCCTGAAGGAACTTGGACTGACCAATGTCCACCAGGTCCCGCGCTTGCAGAAGATCGTCGTCAATGTCGGTCTTGGTAAGGCTAAGGACGACAAGAAGATCATGGAAGTAGCTACCAATACCTTACGGAAGATCACCGGCCAAGCACCGATCCAGACAACCGCCAAGCTTTCAATCGCCAGTTTTAAGCTGCGTGAAGGTAACAAGATCGGTCTGAAAGTAACACTCCGTGGGGAACTGATGTACGAGTTCATGGACCGCCTGATCACCATCGTCCTGCCACGGCTGCGAGATTTCCACGGCGTTTCAGCCAAGGCCTTCGACGGCCAAGGTAATTTCAGCCTCGGCATGCTCGACCAATCGGTCTTTCCGGAGTTAACATTTGAAGAAACGACCACCCCACATGGTTTGCAAGCCGTCTTTGTCATCGATTGCGAAGAGAAGCCGCACGCCCGGGCCCTGTTAGAAAAATTCGGCATGCCGTTTGAAAAGGAGAACAAGTAATATGGCTAAGAAATCTATTATCGTCCGTGATGAGAAGCGCATTCGCATGATTGCCCAGTACGCTGCCAAGCGCGCTGAACTGAAGGAACTCGGTGACCTCGAAGGTTTGGCTAAGTTGCCCCGCAACAGTTCGCCGACCCGTCGCACTAACCGTTGTTTTGAAACCGGTCGTCCACGGGCCTACATGCGCCAGTTCGGTCTGAGCCGTATCTCGTTCCGCGAACACGCCAGCAAGGGCGAAATCCCCGGTGTAACGAAAGCGAGCTGGTAACATGAGCACTACTTCTACCGACCCGATCGCTGACATGCTCAGCCGTATCCGTAATGCCATCGCCGTTCGCAAGAACCAGGTCAGCCTGCCGCACAGCAACGTCAAAGAATCAGTTGCCCGGATGCTAGCCGCCAATAACTTCATCGACGCCGTCAACGTCGAAAAAGCGACCGTTGGCAAGACCATGATCCTGCAACTGTTCCCCGAGAACAGTAATGCCCGGATCACCGAGATCAAGCGCCTTAGCAAGCCTGGTCGCCGCCACTATGTCAACTCCCAGGGAATCCCGGTCGTGATGCGTGGTCGTGGTCTGGTCATCGTTTCGACCTCCAAGGGTCTGATGACCGGTGTCGATGCCAAGAAAGCCAAAATCGGCGGCGAATTAATTTGTAAAGTTTATTAGTAGGAATTAAGGAATAATTATATGAGTCGTATAGGAAAACTGCCGATCGCCATCCCGAGCGGTGTGACAATCACTATCGAGCCTGATGAGATTACTGTGGCCGGGGGCAAAGGCACCCTCAAGCAGTTCACCATGCCGGATATTACTGTCACCAATGAAGATGGTCAAGTAATAGTCAAGCGGGCCAATGATGACCCTAAGAACCGCGCCAAGCACGGCCTGATGCGGGCCCTCATCAATAACATGGTGCTGGGTGTCAGCAATGGCTTCTCCAAGAAATTGGAAATCAATGGTGTCGGTTACCGCGTCGCCGCTCAGGCCACCGGCCTCAAACTAAACCTTGGTTTCTCGCACGACGTTATTTTCACGCTGCCTGCCGGCATCACTGCCGCCGTCGAAGCCAACACGATTACCGTCAATGGTATCGACAAACAGCAGGTCGGCCAAGTAGCTGCCGAGATTCGGGCCCTCAAGAAGCCGGAACCTTACAAGGGCAAGGGTATCAAGTACGAAGGTGAACGCATTATCCGCAAGAGCGGTAAGAGCGGTAAGGATAAGTAGGAATTATGAATATTTTACAGAAGAAATTACACAACCGTTCGCAACGCCAAGGCCGTATTCGATCGGTCGTCTCTGGCACGCCAGCCCGACCTCGTCTGCACGTCTTTATCAGTAACACGCACATCAGTGCCCAGATCATTGACGACACTACCCACAAGACGCTAGTCGCCGCTACCACCGTCGGCCAGAAAGCTACCGGCACGATGACCGAAAAGGCCGTCGTGATCGGTACCGAGATTGCTAAAAAAGCCAAGAGCGCCAAGATCACGACCGTCGTTTTCGACCGTGGTGGCAAGCTCTACCATGGCCGGGTCGCCGCTTTAGCGGACGCTGCCCGTAAATCAGGATTGGAGTTCTAACATGGCTGCACCACAAGTTACGCCCAAGCCACAAGCTGGCAATGACCGCAACAACGATCGTCGCAACCGCCGTCCAGAAATTCAACCGGAAGAGAAGCAGTTTGATGAGCGCACGCTACACATCGACCGCGTTGCCCGCGTCGTCAAGGGTGGCCGCCGCTTCCGTTTCCGGGCCCTAGTCGTCGTTGGTGACCGCAAGCACCGCGTCGGTATCGGTACCGCCAAGGGCGCCGACGTCACCGCCGCCGTTGCCAAAGCTACCGACATCGCCAAGAAGAACTTCGTAACCGTGTCTCTTTACAAGGGCACTTTCCCTCACGAAGTCGAAACCAAGGTTTCGGGCGCTCATATCCTGTTGATTCCAGCCAGCGCCGGTACCGGTCTGATCGCCGGTGGTGTCGTCCGGACAATCCTGGAAGTTGCTGGTGTCAGCAACGCCCTCAGCAAGTCACTGGGCTCGACCAACAAGACCAACACCGCCTATGCGACTATCAAGGCTCTAGAGAGCCTGGTACCAGCCAAGCGTTGGATCACTACCAAACCGACGGAGGCTAAACCAGCCAAGGCCGTCAAAAAGCCAGCTCCGGCTGCAACCGTAAAGACTGAGGCCTAATCCTATGAAATATAACGAACTCATCACTATAAAGCCGAAGGCCGCCAAGCGCGTCGGCCGCGGTATCGCTGCCGGTAAGGGTAAGACCGCCGGTCGTGGCACCAAGGGTCAGAAATCCCGTACCGGTTCTAGCGCCAAGCCCGGCTTCGCCGGTGGCCAGAACCCTCTTATGCAGAAGCTGCCAAAGCTGCCAGGCTTTAAGAGCAAGCGCACGCCAGCCGAAAACGTCACTACGGCTCAGATTGATGCCCTCGGTAAGAAAACCGTCGATACCCTCGAACTGGCCAACGCCGGCTTGGTCAGCGGGCCGTTCGTGAACGTCAAACTACTGTTCAAAGGTGATATGACGACCGCCATGACCGTCAAGCTTGGTAACGCCAGCAAGACGGCTGTCTCGGCCATCGAAGCCAAAGGCGGTACTTTTGAGAAGACCGCTCGCGCCCAGCGCCCGGCCAGCAGCCGCAAGACCACTGTCGAATAGTTCTTATTCTTCGGCCTAACATCAAGACCGCTCCGTCGTGAGCGGTCTTTTTAGATTCTTCGGACAATAGCTGAACCTTCAGCATTTTTGACTGAGCTATATCGTGCTCAGCCAAGTCGCAACAGGAAAATTAGAGCTAGCAATCACCTAGATTAAGCTCGTCCCATCTCTATCGGTAACTGAGCCGTACTAATGGTCCACGGCATCATCATGGAGTGGTTTTATTTACTCCAGCTTGGCGGCCAATATTCAGGCATATAGACTAGCCCGTAATCTCTTTTTTGTAAGTTGATTTTCCGAAGCCTAATACGAGCACGCCGATAAAGGAAAGCAGCGTGACGTTGACAGCCAGACCATAGCAGTTCGAGCCAATATTTAGCAGCCGAGGCAGTTATCTTGTATACTGATTGTTAATACATTACAAATAAGGGTACATACACATGAACTGGAAGATTATCGGTCGCTCACTGGCGCAGGCAGACATGCGCAAGCGGATCTTTGCCGTGCTGGCAATTTTATTAGTATTTCGAATCTTGGCGCACATACCGGTGCCGCTGGCCGATCCGAAAACCTTGCACCAGGTGTTGCAGAATTTATTCGCCTCTAACAATACGCCCCAGCTACTGAGCTTTATAAACGTCTTGTCGGGTGGCGCTCTGGCTAACTTCTCGATCATGATCGCCGGTCTGGGTCCGTATATCAACGCCTCGATCATCATGCAGCTGCTGACCAAAGCTATTCCACAGCTGGAAGCACTGCATAAAGAAGGTGAGTTCGGCCAGAAGAAGATCAACCAATACACCCGGATGCTGACCTTCCCACTGGCCATCATCCAATCGATCGGTTCTATTTATCTGATCCGCCAGGCGGCGCAGAGCATCGGTGGTATCGGTGACATCACGGCCCACACCTCGCTGACGCAGTGGGTGTTGATGGTCGCGGCGCTGACCGGTGGCTCGATGCTGCTGATGTGGCTCGGCGAACTGGTTACCGAACAAAGCATCGGTAACGGTATCTCACTCCTGATAACTGTCGGCATAGTCAGTGGGCTGCCAGCCTCGATTTCGCAGATTATCAACACGGCGGCCCATGCCGGACCGAACTGGCGACTGTTTAAACACACGCTGCCGTTCACCCGCAGTCTGGTCATCTATAGTGTCGTGACCGTTCTGGCGGTCATCTTTGTGACCTGGCTGGTGGTCAAGCTCAATGAAGCCTCGCGCAACCTGACGATCAACTATGCAAAAAGAGTTCAGGGCAACCGGGCCTACGGCGGTGTCACGACCAAACTACCGGTCAAGCTGATCACCGCCGGCGTGGTACCGATCATCTTCGCGGTGGCGTTCCTGAGCGTCCCAAGTTTTGTCGGCCAGTTGCTGACTAGTTCGCACAGTGCCCGTTTGGCGCATCTGGGGACGCAGCTGGCGACCTGGTTTACCACGCCGTCGGCTCAGACCTTTGCCTCGCTCGGCTGGCGGGCCTATATCTACCCGGTCACCTATTTCGTGCTGGTCTTCGCCTTTACCTTCTTCTATACCAGCATTACCTTCAACTCTAAGGAGATTGCCGAGAACCTGCAGAAGCAGGGTGGCTTCATAGAAGGCGTGCGTTCCGGTGGTCAGACAGAGAAGTACCTGTCGCAGATCGTGAACCGTCTGACGCTGTTCGGTGCCCTTAGTCTCGGTCTGCTGGCTCTGGCGCCGATTTTGGCCCAGTTGTTCATCCGGACCAGTATAACCATCGGCGGTACCAGCGTCCTGATCCTGGTGTCGGTGGCTTTACAGACATTACGTTCACTGGAGTCACGGGCCCTGATGGTGACCTACGATCAGTATTCTCAGCCCGACTTCTTCCACGACAGCGTCGACCCTCTGAGCGGTGGTGCCAACAATGGTCGCTTTAAGTTTTTAACAAAACCGTTTAAACGCCGTCAGTCCAAATAATTATCGCTGACACTAACTGCAAAAACACTTTACAAATCGTTGTAGCACCTGCTATAGTAATAAGTTGTTATATTTATGGCTGCCAATAAAGAAGTAATCGAGTTAACGGGAACTATAATTGAGACCCTTCCAGGTACTCAATTTCGCGTCGAACTCGAAAATGGCCATAAAATCATAGCTCATGTCGCCGGAAAAATGCGGAAGCACTTCATACGCATCGTACCGGGCGACAGCGTGACGGTTGAGTTGACCCCTTATGATCTTACTAAGGGCAGAATCACCTATCGCAAAAGCTAAAGGCGGCCTCCGGGCAACCTTGGTACATTATAAATATAAGAGCAGTGAGTCATTGCGAAAGGTAGCGTGATCCGCATGAAAGTGCGTGCCAGTGTCAAGAAAATCAGTCCAGACGACAAGATTGTTCGCCGTAAAGGCCGTCTGTACGTTATCAATAAGTTGAAGCCCAAGCACAAGCAGAGGCAAGGCTGAAATGATGATGTCTTTTCAAGTTTTAAATAATTTATTAATAAGCTCCGAAGGAGATTGTTAATATGGCTAGAATTTCGGGTGTTACCATCCCTAACGAAAAGCAAATTTGGGTTGCTTTAACCTATGTCTTCGGCATCGGTCCCAAGAGCAGTCATGACATCTTAACCCGCGCTAAGGTCGAACCGACGGCTCGTGTCAAAGATCTGACCGACGGTGAGACTTCGGCCATTCAGGATGTCGTCAATGCCGACTACGTCGTCGAGGGTGAACTCCAGCGCGTCGTCAGCGGTAATATCAAACGTCTAAAAGATATTAAATCATATCGTGGTTTACGCCACGCCGCTGCTTTGCCGTCCCGTGGCCAACGTACTAAGACCAACGCTCGTACCCGTCGTGGTAAGAAAACGACCGTTGGTGGAACCGCTAAGAAGGTAGCATCGAAGACCTAGTCTTCGGCAATATATTATGGCAGATACATCTAAGACCGCGGGAAAGACCGCAACCAAGAAAAAGAAAGTCAAACGAACCGTGGCCTCCGGCCAAGTGCACGTTCAGGCTACTTTTAATAACACCATCATCACCTTCAGCGACACCAGCGGCAACGTCCTTGGCGCTTCCAGTGCCGGAGCCTGCGGCTTCCGGGGCTCCAAGAAGGGTACGGCTTATGCCGCCCAGGTCGCCGCTGAGCGCGCCGGAACCTCCGTCAAGCAGCAGTACGGCTTAAGCCGGGCTGATGTTTTCGTCAAAGGTATCGGCCTTGGTCGAGACGCTGCCGTCCGTGCCCTGGCCACGTTAGAGATCCAAGTTGAAGTCATTAAGGATATCACCGGCGTTCCGCACGGCGGCGTCCGTCCCAAGAAAGCACGGAGGGTCTAGCATATGGCTCGTGATACTCAATCCATCGTCAAGATGAGCCGCCGAGAGGGTTACGCCCTTCACCCCAAGGCTCACAAAGCGCTGATGAAGCGCGCAACCATGCCCGGACAGGCAGCTAATGCCCGCGGTCCCCGTGGCGGCGCCAAGGTCAGCCAATACTCGCGCCAGTTGCGTGAGAAGCAGAAGGTCAAGCGCCTTTATGGCCTACTCGAGAAGCAGTTCAGCAACCTGATGAAGGAAGCTACCCGCAAAGAGGGCCAATCCGGAGCTGTCCTATTACAGTTCCTGGAGCAGCGCGCCGACAACGTCATTTACCGCGCCGGTTTCGCACCGAGCCGCCGAGCTGCCCGTCAGCTGGTGACCCACGGTCACTTCATGCTCAACGGTACCCGTGTCGACATCCCATCTATCCGTATGAAACCTGGTGATAGCCTGGTCGTTCGTCCGCACTCTACCCAGACCGAATACTTTAAAAAGCTTGATGAAGTCAGTCCCGCCGGACCTGACACGCCAGGCTGGTTGAAAGTTGACCGTAAAAAGGTGCAAGTCAGTATCACTGGCCTGCCATCCCGCGATGATGCTGAACTCGAAATTAATGAGCAGTTAATTGTAGAATATTACTCGCGCTAGCTTAGCTATTAAAGGAAATAAAGGAATAGCAAATGTCAAACATGATTCACACCCCCGGACTGGTAGCAGTCGACGACCACAGCACCACCAGTGCCACCTTTACCATCGAGCCACTGCACAGTGGTTATGGTATGACCCTCGGTAATTCGCTACGCCGCGTGCTGCTTTCGAGCATCTCCGGTGCCGCCGTCACCTCATTCAAGATCGAAGGCGCCAGCCACGAATTTACCGCTGTCGAAGGCGTTAAAGAAGATATCGTCGATATCATGCTGGCCCTTAAAGGCGTCCGCTTCCGTGTCTACGGTGGCGAAGCTCAGAACTTACGGATTGTAAAATCCGGCAAAGGTTCGATCACCGCTAAGGATATCCAGACCAACGCCGACGTCGAAATCGTCAACCCCGACCACGTCATCGCCACCATGGACGATGCCAAGGGTAAGTTTGTCATGGACTTAGTTGTCGAAATCGGCCGTGGTTACCGGACCATCGAAGAGGGTGCCGCCAAGAAAGCTACCGACGCCATCGCCCTCGACGCTATCTTCAGCCCCGTGTTGCGAGTTCGCTATAAGGTAGAAAAGACTCGTGTCGGGCAGGCCACCGACCTCGACAAGCTGCTGTTGACCGTTGACACCGACGGTTCGATCACTTCCAGTGACGCCTTCGAAGAAGCCTCAGCGATCCTGGTCAACCAGTACACCGCTCTGGCCGGCAAGACGCGCATCACCGCCGCCGAACCAGTTGTCACCAGCACCGCTAGTAACAACAGCGAACTGACCGCCGACATGCTGGGTGACGAGCCGACGGCCCTCAATACTTCCATCGAAGATCTGAACCTGACCGCCCGCACCACCAACGCCCTCATTAACAACGACATCCACACCATCCGCGATTTATTTGCGCTCAACGATGCCGAACTGCGCGACCTCAAAGGTTTCGGCAGCAAAGCCCTCGATGAAGTCAAAGAGAAGTTAGCCGAGTTGGAGCTCTAATATGCACCGACACGGATATCAAGGTCGTAAATTACATCGTGAGCGTGATCAACGCCGCGCCCTGTTAAAGGGTCTGGCTGATTCGCTCATCAAGTATCAAACGATCGAAACGACCCTACCTAAGGCCAAAGAAGTAGTGCCTTATTTAGAGAAGTTAATTACCAAGGCTAAAAAGGGCGATCTGCATAATCGCCGGATGGTCGTCAGTAGCCTGCAAACCGTCGCCAGCGCTCACAAACTGGTCGATGAGATCGCTCCCAAACTTGCCGGACGCAACAGCGGTCACCTGCGCATCGTCAAGACGGTTACCCGCCGCGGCGACAATGCCCAGCTAGCGCGCATCAGCTTCGTCGACGATCTGACCGCCGCGCCGGTCGCCGTCGCTGCCAAACCAGCAACCAAGCCGGTTGCTGCCAAGGAGGTTAAATAATGAAGACTTATAGCGCCAAACCGACCGACGTCGTTCGCTCCTGGTACCTGGTTGACGCCAGCGAAGCCCCTATCGGCCGCGTCGCCACCCGGGTTGCCGAACTGTTAATCGGTAAAGGCAAGCCCCAGTTTACCAAGCACATCGACTGTGGCGACTTCGTCGTCATCATCAATGCCGAGCAGCTGATCGCTACCGGTAAGAAGCTGGACCAGAAGAAGTACTACCACCATAGTCATTATCCCGGCGGTCTGAAAGAGATTACACTTTCCAAGCAGATTGAAAAAGATGCCACCCAAGCCGTGATTCACGCTGTACGGGGTATGTTACCGGTCAATAAGCTGCGCGACGAGCGCTTAGCTCGCCTCAAGGTCTATAACGGTAGCGACCACAAGCATGCACCACAACAGCCAACCGTTTACTCAGTTAAGGAGGCCAAATAATGGCTGCAAACACCTACTTTTACGCTCTTGGTCGCCGCAAGAGCGCCACCGCCCGTGTCCGCTTACAGAGTGGTAAAGGCGTCATCACCGTCAACGGTCACAGCGCTGCCGAGTATTTCGCCGACAGCAGCTACCTGTTAGCCAAGCTGCAGGAACCGTTTACCGTGCTTGACCTGACCAACAAGTACGACGTTAGCGTCGTCGTTTCCGGTGGCGGTCACGACGGCCAGGCCGAGGCCATTCGTCTCGGTGTCGCCAAGACCCTCGTGCTGCTCAACGAAGAAGTCAAAAGCACGCTCAAACGGGCCGAGCTGCTATCGCGCGATTCCCGCGAGAAAGAACGTAAGAAGTTCGGTCTCAAGGGCGCTCGTAAGCAACGTCAGTTCACCAAGCGTTAAGCATGTCCTGTCCTTCATTAGCCTCCACCCGGGGGCTAATTTAGTTTTAGGGTCCGGTTTGGCTTATAATTATCGCAACCATGACAGAAGTTTTCGACAATCAGTTACCAACTGCCTTAGAGCAACGGCACGCCGCCATGCAGGGAGTGGTCGAACGGGCCCTGTATTACCAAGGGCAGATCAATGGCACCGACGCGCCGGCAGCCGCCAAGTTGGGTGAGATCGCCCGGCTTAAGGCCTACCTCAATCACAGAGCAAGGGGCCAATTTCTAGGTGAAGTCGTGGAACTGAGCGGGGCCTACGCCATTCCGGAAGTGGTCGGTAAGGGCCGGGAAATAACCACTGTTTCTAAGCAGTATTACGGGACGCTCCGGGCGATTTCCCGTGGCTTCGACCCGATCACCAAAGTCGGCCAAGATAAGGACGGCGCCTATGACACTGACATGTTGCAGGTGCGTTTCCAACACGTACTTGAAGTGTCCAATCCTAACCAGTCACCGTTTGCCCGGCATGTACCGCTCGATAAGCTCCATGCCTTCGCCTATCTCGATGAAGCAAGTCTGGAGTTGGCCACTGTCGCTAATTATCGTCGGGCATATTCCACTGCTCAGGCGGTGCAGGTTGATGGTATCGATCGCCGATGGTCGCACCGGCTCGATGAGCTGATTTATGCACCGCAAGACATCAATTTCCGAGCCCTCGGTACGCTCCTGAGCCGCTTACGTGGCCAGCATCCTGAGCGTATAGATGATTATTTACGCTACCTTAACTTCACGCTATCCGAAGGCTCGGGCAGGCTCAGGGTGATCGCAGGCTCAGCAATCCGATCCTGTCTGGACGGTACCTGGACAAGTCATGCCGCCGGTGAGTTGGTAGAGGGAAAATTTGAGTGTATTAATTTTGGCGAGGCTGCCGATCCAGGTCGTCAGACAAAGCTCGACGTATCACAGCCGATGCTGTATCTGACCAAGCCGATCGCTGCCAAGGAAGCCGCTATCCATGTTCCGCTCGGTCATATCGAACAGTCAGAGTTCGTGGCGTGAATTCACCTGAAAAATTACGGCAGAAGCGATCAGCATTGCAGACGCGGACTGCAGCTGCATTAGCTATTTCGGAGACTGACGCTACCGCATTGTTCGCTACCGAACGGTTATCGAGCTTTCGGATAAACCGGTTGAAGGTCGAAGACGAACTGTCACTGCTAGCCGAATTGGCGACTGTGGGCTGGTCTGGTGTCCAGTCGTCGATCTATGAGCACGGCTACGGCATCGCCAAGGGTCGAAGCCTAGTCGTCAACAGCGCCCCGGCCAAAGACGGCCGCATCTTTATCCAAAACCAGGCCAGCTGGCTGCCGGTACTGGCCCTCGACCCGCGGCCCGGCGAAAAGATCTTAGACATCTGCGCCGCGCCTGGTGGTAAGGCCAGTATGATCGCCGAATTAACCCTCAATGAGGCCGAGCTTTGGGTTAACGATAACTCCCGGGCAAGGTTATTCAAACTACGCTCTAACTTTGCCAGGCTGGGCGCCCGCTACGATGAGCAGACTATGTACGGTATCGACCGCCTGCCGCATGTCCTCCTAAACGGTAGTTTCGACAAGATCCTGCTCGATGCCCCCTGTAGCGGCGAAGGCTTATTGGACATCAGTCGCGACAGAGATTTTGAATATTGGTCATTAGCCCAGATCAAACGACTCGAGCAACTGCAGAAGAAGGGCATAACAGCCGCCTGGAAGCTACTAAAACCGGGTGGCACGCTCGTCTACAGCACCTGCACCATGGCTCCCGAGGAAAACGAGTCGGTCGTGGACTACCTGTTAAGCCGGAACCCGGACGCCGAGCTCCAGCCATTGGACATTGCACTGCCAAACAAATACCCGGCCGTCAGCCAGTGGAATGGTCGTTCATACAAAAACGATCTCGGCTACTGCTTGAGACTGGCGCCATCGCCACTGATCGAAGCTTTTTTTGTCGCCAAGATAATCAAAAGAACAGATAACATCGATTCGTATTCTTCAGAGTTTTATAGCAAGCATCAGACAGTTGATTAAGCTATAATGGAGGCATTATGAATAAACCTGTCATCCTGACCGGCCTACGGGCTAACGGCGAGCTGCATCTTGGCAACTACCTCGGCGGTATGTTGCCGATGGTACAGTTACAGGCTAAGTACGCCGGCGACTACC
>JBBRLU010000011.1:0-22393 GCA_038231175.1 Saccharimonadales bacterium (SeqCode)
CCATTTCTGGTGCTTATCCCTCACTTTGGGGTACGTTCCTACGTGTTACTCAGCCGTCCGCCGCTCGTGTACTCTACACTTATCATTCAATCTCTCCTTCACCTTGCTTTCCCTAGCCTAGGGTCTACTCAGATACAGTTTAAGTAGCAAGCTACTCACGATTAAATGCTAAGTGCAGAGCCTTACCGCTCGACTTGCATGTATTAGGCACACCGCCAGCGTTCATCCTGAGCCAGGATCAAACTCTCCAAAAAAGAATGTGACCTTAACTTCAGTCTGCAAGTTCGTTTGTAATCTGACGACTACTCCCGAACACTGACTTAATTTAAAACAAATTCGCGCAAACCCGAAGGTTTGCTGTTGAACTTCAACTTGGTTTTGAAACCTTGTTGAAAACTCGCTAACTCGAAAGTTAGACAAGCTTGACGTTGATTTGCACTATTCAATTGTTAACGTTCAAACAGCTGATAAAGATACACATTAAGAGACCTCAAAAGCGTTATGTAATCATACTCTATAAAACACTTTACAGTCAAGAGGTTAAATCTTGTCTCTTGCCGTATTTATTGCAACGGTCTTTTACTCTGCTCGTTGGTTCAAACCGGTGCGGGATTCAACAGCAGCGATTGTTTGCTCTAAAGAAGCCATACCTAGCTTATCTAGTTGTGGTACAGATAATGCTCGGCCGCCTATAACTTGATACAAGTGGTAGTTTTCATCGGTCCCCTGATATAGGGACGGGTCGATGATATCCGGGCCTCGTGGCGCCCAGAGTCGGTCGTCGGCGCCTATAAGTCGAGTGCCGTCCTGCTTAGGGTAAGCTTCCGGAATGGTTAAACTTAAGCCTTTCACGACTTTATCGATTTTCCATTTCGTATTAAACACACCGTCGACGTGCTCTTCACGGTAGATCGCGTCTTTGGACTTAAAGCGCTTGCCTAACATTGAGGCTGGTTCTAAAATCTCGACGTGAGAATCAGCCCATTCAGAGTTTTCTTGGCGTAAGTCAACGCTAACTCGAGTTATCAATCTACCTAAATGACGGGTAGCTAACCCTAAATTTCGGCTGGCTAGCCGTTCGTTAGCTGTAACATGTTGCTGCAAAAGTTTTTGGCGCCCGGTAGGAGATGTGTATTTCATAAAATTACTATACTACATTATACATAATTTTACAATAGTTTACGGCTGTCGCAACTTGGCGCGTAACAGGTTTATGGCAAACCGTGCCTCATACAGGCCACACCGGCTGATTTCGCGGTACTCTTTTATGGCTCTAATGGTCGCCCCTTCACCTTCGCTTAGGCCCCTCACGACCGATTGCAGGGCCGGATCATTTATAGAAAGCGATTGCAGTTTAAGTGCTAGGGCTCGGTCTCTATTTTCCCGCGCACGCTTCGACGTCGCTGTAATTAACACAATGATTAGTAAAATTACTGCCGAAACCACGAGGCTCGTCATCTTATTCCTTGGTTTCCGCCATCTCTAACACCACTGTCTCGTCCAGCGGCGTTTCGTCAATGTCTTCCGACTTCTCAACAAGCGCCAGTGAAACCACTTCGTCGGTGCCATTAAGGCGCATGATGCGCACCCCTTGGGTGGCGCGGCCGAGGGCCGGGATGTCTTTCAGACCGAGGCGGATGGTCTGGCCGCTGGCGCTGATGATGATGACCTCTTGGTCGTCGTGGTCGCCGAGCGTCTTAACACCCATCAGTTCGCCGGTCTTGACGTTGACGATAGCCGAACGGATACCGACACCGCCGCGGGCGTGCGGTGTAAATTGGGCTACTTTAGTGCGTTTGCCGTAGCCGAACTTGGAGATTACGAAGACCGACGAGCCCTCTTCGACGATGTCCATACCGATGACGTGGTCACCAGGGCGCAGGCGGATACCGCGGACACCGCGTGAGACGCGACCCATCGGGCGAGCGTCTTTTTCGTGGAAGCGAATGGCCTGACCCTGTGATGTCGAGATTACAACTTCGTTGTCACCGGACGTCATGCGGATCCACTTTAATTCATCACCGTTGTCAAGATTGATGGCTATCAGACCAGAAGTCCGGACGTTCTGGTACTGCTCGAATGGTGTCTTCTTAACAACACCACGAACGGTACACATGATCAGGTTCTGGGCGTTGTTGGTTTTAGAAACGTTGATCACGCTGGTGACCGTTTCTTCGGGCTGCAGCTGCAGTAAATTGACGATGGCCACGCCTTTGGCGTTCAGCCCGACGGCCGGGACTTCGTAGGTCTTCATCCGGAAGACGCGACCCTTATTGGTAAAGAACAGCAGGAAGTCGTGGGTGCTGGCGTTGACGACGTGTTCGATGACGTCCTCTTCACGGGTGGCCATGCCCCGGCGACCCTTGCCACCCCGCCCTTGCTTCTTGTACTCGGCCAGTGGTGAGCGCTTGATATAGTTGGCGGCGGTCAGCGTCACAGCCATCTGTTCGTCGGCAATCAGGTCTTCGTCACTCAGTTTGCCGAGCTCGCTGTTGACGACCTTGGTCCGGCGTTCGTCACCATACTGCTTCTTAAGCTCGATCAGTTCGGCGCGGATGATCTTCAGGATCTTCTTTTCGTCACCTAAGATGCCCTCGAGTTTTTCGATCAGCTTCAGTAGTTCGGCCAGTTCGTTCTCGATCTTGGCCCGTTCCAAACCGGCCAGTGTCCGTAGTTGCATCGCTAAGATGGCCTTGGATTGGATCTCGCTCAAGTCAAACTTCACCATCAGGTTCTTACCGGCCTCGTCGGTCGTCTGTGATGCCCGTATCGTTGCGATTACCTCATCAATGTGGTCCAAGGCTATCTTGAGTCCCTCTAGAATGTGGGCCCGCTCCTTAGCCTTACGCAGCTCGAATTCGGTCCGGCGGCGGATAACGACGCGGCGGTGCTTAATGTGTTCACTCAGAATGTCCTGCAAGCCCAGGATACGCGGCTGGATACCGTCTATCAGAGCCATCATATTGAAGTGGAAGGTGCTCTGTAACGGCGTTAATTTGTAGAGCTGATTCAGCAACTTCTTGGGGTAGGCGTCGCGCTTGAGGTCGACGACGATCCGGACGTTACCGCGGGCAGTTTCGTCGCGCAGGTCGGAGATACCGGTCACCTTCTTGGTGTTGGCCAGTTCGGCGATCTTCAGGACCAGCGTCTCCTTATTAAGCCCATAGGGGATCTCGGTGATGACGATCTGGTGCTTACCCTTGTCGTTTTCGACGATCTCGGCGATACCCCGGGTGACGACGCCGCCGCGACCGGTGGCGTAGGCGGTGCGGATCGATTCCTTACCGTAGATAATACCACCGGTTGGAAAGTCAGGCCCCTTGATGTGCACCAGCAGGTCGTCGAGCGTAGCGTTAGGGTTGTCGATCAGGGTGACTTCGGCGTCGATCAGCTCACTGAGGTTATGCGGCGGGATGTTGGTGGCCATACCGACGGCGATACCAAGCTGACCGTTCAGCAGTAAGTTGGGCAGACGGGCTGGCAGCACCGTCGGCTCGGTAGTAGTACCGTCGTAGTTTTCGCGGAAGTCGAAGGTTTCCTTGTCGATATCGGCTAGCGTTTCATCTGCTAGACGAGCCATCTTGGCCTCGGTGTAACGCATGGCAGCCGGTGGATCGCCGTCCATACTACCGAAGTTACCCTGACCGTTGACCAGCATGTAGCGCATCGCCCAGGGCTGGGCCATGCGGACCATGGCGTCGTAGATACTGGAGTCGCCGTGTGGGTGATACTTACCCATGACGGCCCCGACGACGTTGGCGCTCTTACGGTGGCGGGCACCGGAACGCAGGCCGTCTTCGTTCATCGAGTATAAGATGCGGCGGTGCACCGGTTTCATACCATCCCTGACGTCAGGCAGCGCCCGATCGATGATAACGCTCATGCTATAGCGCAGATAGCTATCTTCCATGATATTTTCGACGGTCCGCAGCTCGACGCTGCGCGAGTGACCGCTGTCCAGCACGTCGGCGGCGTGCTCGACACCGCGGCGGCGCTCTTCCATGGTGCCCTCGGAAGCCGGAGCGGCGGCGTTAAGCGGTCGGTCATTCTGTGAGGCGCTCAGATCGTTCTCGCCCGTATTAAACTGTTCGTCTGGTTGGGCGCCGGTTTTCAAATTATCATCCATCTTAAATATCCAAATCTTTCACGAACTTGGCGTTGGCCTGAATAAAGTTCTTACGGGGCTCGACTTCGCTGCCCATCAGCTTATTAAAGATGGAGTCGGCTTTTTCGGCGTCGGCCACCTTGACCTGGACCAGGACCCGCTTCTCGGGGTTCATGGTGGTCTCAAACAGCTGGTCGGCGTCCATTTCGCCCAGACCCTTGTAGCGCTTCTGCTCGACGTAGCCGGCCTGCTTATAGCGCTCAGAGCTAGTGTCGATCTCAGCGCCCTCTTTGGTGCGGCGGGCGATCTCGGCGTCTATAAAGACGTCCAGCTCATCCTCGTCATAGACGAAGCGGCTGGTCTTGCGGCCCGGCTTGACCAGCTCGAACAGCGGTGGCTTAGCCAGATACAGGTGACCGCCATCGACGACTTCTTTCATATACCGGAAGAAGAAGGTCATCAGCAGCGTCGAGATGTGGCTGCCGTCGACATCGGCGTCGGTCATGATGATGATGCGGGCGTAGCGCAGACCACGGATATCGAACGAATCTTCGATACCGACGCCCAAAGCTTTGATGAGGCTGACAATTTCGTTATTACCCAACATCCTATCTAGTCGAGCGCGCTCAACGTTGAGAACTTTACCACGGAGTGGCAGGATGGCCTGGGTCTTGGAGTCACGGCCAGATTTGGCCGAACCGCCGGCCGAGTCACCCTCGACCAGATAGATCTCCGAGGCGTTGGGGTCCTTGCTGGAACAGTCGGCCAGCTTGCCGGGCATGCTGGCGCCGTCGAGGACACCCTTACGCAGAATGTTCTCACGGGCGGCACGGGCGGCCTTGCGAGCGCGGGCGGCCAGCAAGGCCTTGCCGACGATCTTACGGGCCACCTGGGGGTGCTCTTCCAGGTAATAATTAAAGTGTTCGTTCATGACCGTTTCGACGTAACCGCGGACTTCGGGGTTACCGAGCTTGTTCTTGGTCTGGCCCTCAAACTGGGGGTCGGGTAATTTGACCAGGATGATACAGGTGATGCCCTCGCGGGTGTCCTCGCCACTGAGGTTCTCTTCTTTTTCCTTGAGCAGCCCCTGCTTGCGGGCGTAGTCGTTGATGACGCGCGTCAGGGCCGAGCGGAAGCCGGTCAGGTGGGTACCACCGTCGGGGTTAAGGACGTTGTTAGCGAAAGTCTTGATGGTTTCGGTGTAGGCGTCGGTGTACTGGCAGGAAATCTCCACCTGGACGTCCTTGACCATCTTATCGACGTAAAAGATGTCTTCGTCGACGGCTTCGCGGCCGACATTGAGGTGCTTGACGTAGCTCTGGATGCCACCTTCAAAGTAGAAACCGTAGCGTTTGCCCGATTTTTCATCACTTAAGCTGGTCCGGATACCCTTGGTCAGATAGGCGGCGTGGCGCAGGCGGTCGAGGATGGTGTCGTAGTTAAACTTGACGCTCTCGAAGATAGTGTCATCGGCGTAAAAGGTGATCTCGGTACCGGTGTGATTCTTGTCGGTCTTACCGATGACTTTCAAGTCGTGCAGCGGCGTACCTTTGGCGTACTCCTGCTCAAAGATCTTACCTTCGCGGTAGACGCGGACGATCAGCTTGTTAGATAAGGCGTTGACGACGCTCGAACCGACACCGTGTAGGCCACCGGAGACTTTGTAGCCACCGTCACCGAACTTACCGCCGGCGTGCAGCACCGTCAGCACCGTCTCGACGGTGCTCTTACCGGTCTTGGGGTGAATGTCGGTCGGGATGCCCCGGCCGTCATCGGTGACTTTGATGCCGCCGTCGGCCAGCATCGTAACCTCCACCGTCGTGGCATGGCCGGCCAGGGCCTCGTCGATACCGTTATCGACGATTTCCCAGACCAGGTGGTGCAGACCTTCGATACCGGTGCCACCGATGTACATACCCGGTCGCTTGCGAACCGGCTCCAGGCCTTCCAGCACCGTAATCTGGCTCGAACCATAAGCTTCGTTGTTCTTCTTCGTATTTTTCTCGGCCACTTTTTGTCTCCCTTGTATACCCTCTCAAAAGCCTGCTGGGCAAGCCCCCTGTTAAGAATTAATCCACTAGCTTATATTATAGATGATTTCCTAAATCCTCGCAATTGTCAGGCCCAATGCTTCGGAACGGTTTTGTATCCAATATCACGCTTGTGCTTGTAGGGTCGGCTGTGGTTAAATACGACGTGAATAGTATAAAAAATTAACACTAACAAAAAGATAACAACAATGTTCGAAAAACTCCTCGGGGCACTGCCCTACAATCCGTCACTACTCCAGCAACTCAGCTTCTACGGCCGGCGCATGAAGCGCGAGTCGAGTGTCCGCCGCACCGGCGTCATCTTCTTACTGCTAGCCTTCATGGTCCAGTTCTTCGGCTTTATCAGTCCGCCGCAGGCGACGTCCGCCTATTCGACCAATGACATGATCAATGGTGGCATCACCACCCAGGCCCAGGCCGTCACGGCCTGCCAGAACGACACCAAGAGCTACGGCACCGTACTGAAGGATTTCGGCATCAGCTGTACGGCAGTCGCCCACGCCAGCGTCGTTACCGCCCTCAGCTCCAAGGACTACAGCAATACGCTGTACTCGATGGGTTGGTTACCCCAGGGCCAGACTAACCCCCGCACCCACAAAGCGACCAATGAAGTCGGCCCGCTCAACCTCGTCGGCGTCGGCGGCACCAATACTTTGTATGGCCGCCTGCTGTCCAGCTTCGACAGCTATGATCACTCCAGTTACAAAGCCCTGAAAGTAACCAGCAGCAACGGCAAGACCTACTTTATCCTGTTCGATTGCGGCAACCTGGTCGCTATCGGCCAGCCGACGCCAGTCGTCAAGCCGACACCGGTTCCGACGCCAGTCGTCAAGCCGACACCGGTTCCGACGCCGGTCGTTAAGCCGACGCCGGTCGTTAAGCCGGCACCGGTCGTCAAACCGACACCTGTCGTAGTTGCTACCTGCCGGTACCAATCAAGTATTCCGGCCGATAGCCCGCTCTGTAAGCCGTGCGAGAAGTCTATCAGTAGCAGCGATCTCCAGGCCTGCGTCGAGCGCCATAAGACGGCCGCCAACCAGACTCAGCAGCTAGCCGACGCCGACAACACCACGGCCCACGCCAATGATGTCATCGTCTACAGTCTGACCACTCGCAATAACGGCAAAGCCGATATCCCCAGCTTCATCGTATTCGAGAACATGAGCGACGTCCTCGATTACGCAACCATCACCGATGCTAATGGTGGCACGGTCGACACCAATGGCGCTGTCAGCTGGCCAGCCGAAACCCTCAAAGCCGGAACCACCGACACCAAGCACATTACCGTTACCGTCAAGAGTCCCCTGCCATCGACCCCGGTCGGCACCACCGACGGCGCCCACTTCGATAATTTCATGACCAATGTCTACGGCGACACCGTCACCATCAAGATTCCGGAGTCACCGATCAAGACCGTCCAGACCGTCGCCGTCGCCCTGCCCAACACCGGTCCCGGCACCAGCGTCGCCCTGGCCGCCGGGGTCCTGATCGTGGCCGGCTACTTCTACGCCCGCTCCCGCTTGCTGGCCAGCGAAGCCTTCATCGCCGTCCAAGACAATAACAGTGGAGGATTTTAAGATGACCGAACAACTGAACAGCCGACAAGAGACTGGCGAAGCCCTCCTGCCAGCCGGCGAAGTCGAGAAGCGCTTAGAAGCCACAACCAAGCACTCGGCCGCCGAGTTAGCTGCCGAAGCTAGCGCTAACCAAGAAGTTCAAACTGCCACTGCCGAGAACGCCCGGGCAGTAGCCGAGAACGTCGAACAAACCAATCCTCTCGATACGCTGCAGGCCAGCGAAACCGCCGCCGCCGATCACGCTCCGGTGGCGCCACCGAGTAGCTTTTTGAAGCAGCAAAGCGCCAAACAGGGTCTCAAATCAGTTCAACGTCAAGAATCAGCCTCAGCTCGGGCGCTCAGCAAAGTCATCCACCAGCCGGTTGTCCAGACCACCTCGGAAGTCGCCGCCAAGACCGTCACCCGACCATCCGGCCTTCTCGGCGGCGGTATCGCCGCTTTTGTGGGTGGTAGCGTCTATCTGTACCTGGCTTATCACATCGGCTTCGTCTACCGACCAACCGTCTTCATAGCCTTGACCTTGGCAGGCTTCATCGTCGGCCTCGTCCTGGAACTGTTAGCCCGTTTAGTCGTTCGACCCCGTAACTAGTTCGGCAGTTCAGCCGACTGGATCATATTGCCATCGCGGTCAATCAGGATAGTATCACCTTCCATGATGGTCGGCATGGTCGGCAGGGCTAGCTCCAGCGCTGCGATCGGCATGGCGACTGCTGGCGTTGGCAGCGTAGGCTTCTCGGCTGTCGTTTTATCCCTCAGCTGAGCCCGTAGCTCATCGGCGATCTTGTCGACTTCGCTGCGCTCTAGTTCATCACTCGAGATATTCTTGGTGGCAGTGACTCCAGCCGGGGTGGCAGCTGGCGGCGCCAGCGGCAGCGGGCTAAAATCGTGGACGTCACGTTCTGGCGTCTGTAGCAGGGTCGGCGTTGGCGGCGGTGAAAAGCTTCGGGCGTTACCGATAAGCGGCTCAGACCGGCTCTGTGGCAGGCTGGCGGGGCTTATCGATACCGCTTGTGGTTGAGGCTGCAGTGCGATCGGCAGTGGTGCCGGAGCTGACTGAATCGGCGCAGCCGGCACGGGCTGTGTTATGACCGGCGCCATCGGCCCGGCGGCGGGCGCCGCCTGACGCTTAGTCAGCCAATCATCTAAGAACGAGCCCCCGGCGGCAGCTGGTGCGGCGGCCGGACGAGCTGGCACCTGGGCGCCCGAGGCTCCGAAAGCCCCAGCCGGCGCGGCGGCCCCGAACGGGCTAGCGGCTCCAGCTCCAGGCGCTGTCGCGCCAAAACCGGCGCCACCGCCAAAGGCCGGCGCCGCCGGCTCGGGCACCGTCATGCGGGCAAATATCTCTTTTTCGACCTGCGCCTGTGGTCGGCCAAACTTGGCCGCCGACAACTGTTTCAAAGCCGTTAGCAGGCGCGGATTAGGCGTACCGAGCGGCGGTAAGGTGGACATACTGAACGGCTGCGTCGGCACACCACCGATCAACGTTCGCACGATGGTATTGTAGTTTGGCACCCTTAGTAAGTCATCACCGTCAAAGATCGGCTGAAAGTACTTACCCAGGCTCTCGACGTCATTCTGGCCGATCCGGAACGACACAATCGTGCCCATGTTACCAAAGACGGCGTCGCGGATCTCCTGCGTCAGCTGGGTCGTGAACTGGTTGGCGACGATCAGGTTCAAGTGGTACTTCCGGGCCTCGGACATGATGGTGGCGAAGCTATCGGTCGAGAAGTTCTGGAACTCATCGACGTACAGACTGAAGTCCACCCGATCGTCTTCCAGAATGTCGCTGCGGCTCATGGCTGCCGCCTGGAACTTCATCACGAAGATCATACCGAGCAGCTTGGAATTCAGGTCGCCGGTGCGCCCCTTGGACAGGTTGACCAGCAGGATCTTTTTATTGTCCATGATGTCGCGCAGGTTAAAGGAGCTCTTGGTCTGACCGATGATATTACGCATCATGGTATTACTCAGGAAGGCGCCGAACTTGCTGACGAACCAAGCGGTGACCTCACCGGATTCGTTGGAGCGCTGCGAAGCTGGGAACTGCTTGGTCCAGAAGTCGAGTACCGGCTTGTCGGTGACATGCTTGAGCTTTTCTTTCAGGAAAGCCGGGTCGCGGAAGAGCTGCGGAATATCGATAAAGGTACCACCGGCCGGGTCAGCCATGATCACCAGGGCGGCGTTGCGGAACATATCCTCGTAGCGCGGCCCCATGATGCCCTGGTGCTGCGGGTCGTACAACTTGTAGAGCATATTCAAGACTTCTTGGATCAGAAAGTCTTTCTGGTCCGGCGTGTCGTATTCAAACAGGTTCAGCCCCATCGGGAAGTCCATTTCAGCCGGATTAAAGTAGATGACGTCCTCGGTGCGCTCCTTCGGTACCATCGCCAGCAGCTTTTCGACGACGTCACCATGGGGGTCGACGAAGGCAAAACCGTTGCCAGAGATCATGTCCTGTAAGGCCAAGTTTTCCAGATAGACCGATTTACCGGTACCGGTCTGCCCCACCACGTACATGTGCCGCTGGCGGTCGCCCAGCCCCAGACGGATCGCTTTTTTGGCACCCCGGAAGACGTTAAAGCCCAACAGCAGGCCTTCGTCAGGAACGTTACGCGGGCCATCGACCTGCTTCGACTCCTGGCGCGTCAGCTGCGACGTCGGGATACTGCGCTGGTCGGGAAAGTGGAACAGCGTCGCCAGCTCCACGGAGTTCAGAATCGTCTTGTTATTCTGCTGCGGGAAAAATTTCATGATGTAAGCCGTCGCAAAGCTCTCGATATCCTTCGCCGGCGAGTACTTAAAGCCGTTCTTACCGGGCGCATCGTACAACGAGAAGCTGGCCACGATGTTGCTGAGGATGGCCTGCGAGCGCTGCGAGACATTAGACGACACGACCACTCGTATCAGGACTTCAAAACCGGCGTGGCGGGTCTTGTCATCGATGGCGTCCAAGGTAGCTTGTTCCAGATTAGACAACTCCGGGGCCTTCTTCTCGCCACTATCTTTACCGCCTTCGGGCACCTTGAAGGGGGCCTGCACTACGGCCTTCAATATGCCGGCAGCATCGACTTTCTTATCAGTACCCTTACGCTTCTTACTGGCCACCGTGCCGGCGTGCTTGCGCCAACTGGGGTCGGCCGGTCGCATCAGGATCTGGATGGCCGCACCATCTTCTTTATCCAGCGTCGACAAAGCGTTGAGTAGTGATTGCATACCATCGCGCTTCAGATCCTGATAGGTGGCGATCGGATAGGCGTAGGGTTCTTTAAGGCTGAGTTCGCCGCCAAGCGTACCATTGGCTCTACCGACCGTACTGAATATATTGTGTTCAGCTACTTCTTCCATCCGGGCCGTCGGGTAGGCGCTGACTATCGCCTGGCGCACCACGTCTACCAAGGCGATCGGTACCGTTGCGTAGAAGTTCACAAAACCTTGGTGCCCGATAATTTCAAAACCGAAGTGGCGTTGGCCATAGAACTTAGTCTTCCAGCCCTTCTGAATCGTGCTGGCGATAATATTGTAGATAATCTGAGCTTTGCTGATCGTCTCTTCTGTCACGTCGCGGACGTCGCGGCCGCCAACATCGATATCGTCGCTCATGGGTGGCAAATGGATAAACAACGGCACCATCTTCAGGCCCCGCTCATAGTTTTTTTGCTCACGGAAAGACTTCCGAACGCGCACAAAAACAATCGGTGCTGCTAATCCTGCAAGTATAAAAAACATCAGTATAAAAATTAAGAACGTTGTCATGATTACTATTCGCCCAGCTTCAAAACTTTGTTATAGCGTTTTTGCATGTAATCAGCCCTGAAAATATTGAGCTCTCTACTCTGTACGTGTGGGTCGTTCTGAGTTTTCTTGATAATATCCTTGGCTTTTTGGACCCACTCTTTTTCAATCAGATCGGCATCTTCAGCCACACCGGGATTAGCGTTAGATGTTGTGTTAGCTACACTACCAATGGCGACAATTGGCAGTGGAGCTGATGGCACAGGCAAGTTTACGGGCGGTAAAAGCGGATTTGTAGCCGGCACGATGCCGGTCGGTGGTGCGGCGGTCGGGGCAGCGCCGATCGGCGCCATGTTCGGGTACGGCGCCTGGCTTTGGCCCATCACTGGTGGTGGCAGATTAAGGTCAGGCGCTTCATTAGTAGGAGGATTCATACGTATAGTATACAGAAATTACCTCTAAATAGCAGCCCGCTAGCTAGGCTCTGATACGAAAACTAAGAACCGGTGCTGGCACGTCTGCCGTACCCGAAATAGGCATACAACGCCACCGCCGCCAGCGGGATCAGCAGGCTATCGCGAGCCGTCAGCTGACCGATCGACTGGAGGGCGATCAAGGCGGCGATACCGCCGGTTACCAAGGCACTGAGTTTTCTTTGCCGACTCAGCCAGGGGGCATACAAAGCCAATACTTTCTGTACGTTACAAGACAGCCAGTAGGCCGTCAGCATCAGTAAGCCGAAACCAACCAGTATCAACGTCGGGGCAATATTGGCGGGGCTGGTCAGCCCAAAAAATAAGCTATCAGTAATAAGTAGACCTATGGAGAACCAAAACGGTCGGTGGCGGGTATATTTCATTGCAGCCTTGCTGTTGCGGCACAAGTGGCGCGCGGGGCGTGGATCAGCCTTAATTAATATAAAAGAGAAAAAGGGCGCCAGGGTGATAAATCCGCCCATAAAAATTAATATATAGCGCTTATCACCCATGGCATGACTGACCGCTCTACGAAGCCTTTTGGGCAAGTAGAGCGATAAACGGATCACTCCGTAACGATTTGTTAATCCTGAACCCCGCGAGGTGGATCAACCCGAGTTGTAAGTATTTTTGTTTTTGTGACTTACCTTTATAGGTTAGCACGGCGACCAGTTTTTGTCAATCCTGAGGCGTTACTTAACAGGGGTGCTGACTGTTTTACAGCTCAAAGTCCGAAAGGCTACGGTGCGGTTTTGATCTGTAAGGAACGCCCAGTTGCACCAATATTTGTATACTAAATTACTACCTATTTTATAGCGTCTTAGGTCGCCAGTCAGGTGGTAGATAGCTGCCAACGGGCCTGCCTCTGTCGTAACCTGTGCTGCTGTTGGATGTGGATAAGTTATCCCGCCTGCAACAAGTACAACGTCCTAAACTGACGGCATTTACAGGTTATACCACTGTTATGCACTGCGCTAACAGGGGTATAGTTATACACAGGTTTCATTAAAAGTAAGCATAATTGTTATTGACGTATCGGTCAGTATTTACTAATATATGTTTAGTACTTGAACAAATTAAGTACTCAAAAACAAAAAACGACATTGAATCAGCGGTTTCTCGCAAGCCGCTGATCCACACTTCAGAGGTCGTTAACACCAAAACATCAAAAGCAAACAAAAATCTTAATTATTCCTTAAACACCTTGCCTCAAACTTAGGCAAGGTGTTTTAATTTGGGTAGACGACGGCGGCCGAACCGCGTCAGTCAATATAAGCTGGTGGGAGAAGGGTATTCGTAGGCTTATGGCAGTTCGCAGCCTGATCGCGATTGGTTCGGCCGGCCTGGTGGTTGATATCGAATGTCACCTGGCCAACAACCTGCCTAACATTGTCATCGTCGGTTTTGCCAACAAAGCCGTCGCCGAAGCGCGGGAGCGCCTGCGCGGTGCCTTTGCCAGCTGCAAGCTGGAGCTACCGCGTAAGCGGATCGTTATCAACTTGGCGCCGGCCGACATTCCCAAGGCCGACAGCGGCTTCGACCTGGCGATTGCCGTCAGTATCATGGCGGCCGCCGGCCAGCTGCTGCCGGGCGTCCTGGATAAAGCCGCCGTCATTGGCGAGCTTGGTCTGGACGGCAACACCCGGCCAGTGCGCGGTATTATCGGCAAGTTACTGGCTGGCCGCGCCCAAGGCATCACCACCTTTTACATTCCACGAGCCAACCTGCTCCAGGCTCGCCTGGTACCCGGCTTAGCATTACTGCCAGTCGATACCCTAGGGCAGATCTATGGCCACCTGACCGGGCAGAATGATATTCCACCCATCCATACCAATAACAGCCAGGCCGTCATAAATGAGATGTCGCACAATGTTGAGCAAGTCGCTAGCGGGGCAGTGCTCAGTGCCGTCGTCGGCCAGGCCCAAGCCAAGCGGGCTTTGCAGATCGCGGCGGCTGGCGGCCACAACATCTTATTAAGCGGTCCGCCTGGCACCGGCAAGTCGATGTTGGCCAAGGCTATGCCGTCGATCATGCCGCCACTCAGCCGCGAGGAAATTTTGGAGGTCACCCATCTGCATAGTCTGGCCAGCCACGACTACGAGCAGATCATGACGGCGCGGCCGGTGCGCGCGCCGCATCATAGCGCCAGCCATACCGCCATCGTCGGCGGCGGTAGCAACTTGAAGCCCGGCGAGATTACGCTGGCACACCGTGGCATCCTGTTCTTTGACGAACTACCAGAGTTCGGTCGCCAAACGCTGGAGGCACTACGCCAGCCGCTAGAAGACCGCAGTATCCGCGTGGTCCGGGTCCGCGACAGCGTCGAATACCCGGCCAACTTCATCTTGGTGGCCACTGCCAACCCCTGTCCCTGCGGCTTTTACGGCTACGCCGCCGCCGGTACCTGTCGTTGCAACACCATCCAACTATTGCAGTATTACCAGAAATTATCGGGCCCGATCATGGACCGCCTGGACCTGCACGCCACCGTGCACGAGGTCAGCCACGCCGCCTTACTGACGCAGACAACCGATGCCGGCAGCGACGATGACATGCGCCAGAGCATCGTGACTGCCCGTGCAGTCCAGCAGACCCGCCACCCGGGCCAGCTCAATGCCGACCTCAGCAACCAGCTGCTCAGACGACACAGCCGGCTGGAAGCGGCCGCTAAGACGCTGGTCGATACCGCAGCCCAGAAACTACAGCTGTCGGCGCGGGCCTACATGCGGACCATCAAAGTGGCCCGTACCATTGCCGACCTCGCCGAGTCGGATCAGGTATCCCCTGCCCACATCAGCGAAGCCCTGGCCTATCGGCCACAACTGCAAGCCCCGGTTTGACCTCTGTAAGCTAATCTGTTAAAATGGCACTAGTTAAAATCAATAACTAAGGAGAAGTACCTATCGCCAAATTTACTCGCTTGAATGGACAAATTCAGGCACCACAGATGCGTGTGATCGATGAAGACGGCAAGCAACTTGGCGTTTTGACTCGACAAGAAGCATTAGATCTGGCCCGGGAACGCGAACTCGATCTCGTCGAAATCTCCCCCGACGCCAATCCACCAGTGGTAAAGATAGTCGATTGGGGTAAGTTCAACTACCAGCGCACCAAACAGTTGCAGGCCAACCGTAAGACAACCAAGGCGGCCGAGCTGAAGCAGATGCGTTTTGGGCTCAAGATCGGCGAACACGACCTGGCCATCAAGATGGATAAGGTCAGTAAGTTCCTCGATGGCGGACACAAGGTTAAGATCACCATCTTCTACCGCGGCCGCGAGCAAGCCCACAAGGAAATTGGTTTTAAACTGGCCGATAAGGTTATTACCGACTTTGGTGATACAATAGCGGTTGACCAAAACCCACAACTGACGGGTAAGCAGCTCAACTTTGTCGTCCGGGCCAGTGCCACTCGCTTAGCAGCAGTCGCCAAGACAAACGCCAGTAAACCAAAACCAGCCGTAGCAATCAACAAAGATGCCGAGATCGTAGAAATTAAGGAGAAAACCAATGCCTAAACTAAAGACCCACAGCGGTACCAAAGACCGCGTCAAGATCAGCAAGAACGGTAAGGTCCGCGCCGGCCATGCCAACATGAATCACTTCCTGTCCAAAAAGAGTGGCAGCCGTAAGCGTAGCTTATCTGGCCTGACCACCCGCACCGGCGGCGACGCCCGCAATATTAAACGAGCCCTCGGCGTCTAGTCCGGGCCTAGCCCAGAATCATCAATAAGGAGTTATCATGAGAGTAAAACGAGGCGTCACCAGTCACGCCAAACACAATAAAATTCGCAAAGCCACCAAAGGCTTCAGCCACCCTAACCGGGTCAGTATCAAGCGCGGCCGCCAAGCCGTTACCAAGGGCTTGCAGTTCGCTACCCGCGACCGCAAGAACCGCAAGCGAACCTTCCGCGAGCTGTGGAACACCCGCATTAACGCCGCTGCCCGTTTGAACGGCACCACCTACAGCAAGTTTATCGCTGCCCTTAAGACCGCCGGTATCAACCTCGACCGCAAGATCTTGGCCGAACTAGCCGTCAACGAGCCGGCTGCTTTTACAGCTGTCGTCAAAGCTACTGAGAAATAATCCTTTATAGGAAGTTTGGCATGTAGCACGCCAAACGGCTTCCGCGCTGCGCTTGTGCAGAGGTTTGGCTTAGCTACATGCCAAACTTCCGCCAACCTCTTCTTCAATTAAAAAGGCCCGCATAGTATGGATCTTTTTAGCTACTGTCGAGCGTCAATTATAAAATCTAAGCCAAGGGCTAACAGCGTTCTGTCGGCCGTCATCAACTTCAATCCATCAGCTTTGGCCTGGGCTAATAACATTCTGTCAAAGGGGTCGTGCCGTAGAAGTTCCGGAAACTCAGTTATGGCGTCGCCGGCTTTGAAGTTATAGCCCAGAGGTACGTAACCAGATTCGGTAATCAGCGCTGTAAGCCTGGGGCTGACTTTAAGCTTGCCGATCATTTGTTTTATCCTAACTTCCGTCAGACTTATAGAAGATACATACACTATCTGGGCTTTTTGGATGTGGGCTTGGGCCAATACCCCTAATTCCTGCCGCTTGTCGACAGACTCAAGCGTCCACAGTAAACAGTGGGTATCCAGCAGCAGCTTCAATCTTTATCCCAGTCTTTACCGTAAAACATTTCTTGGATTTCAGGATCGATATCGTCAAATGTCTCTGGGTCCCACTCAAACTGACCAGCTCCCAATCCGAACTTAATCTTGTTCTTCACTGTGGGAGCCACCAGTTCGGCAACCGGCTTACCGTTGCGGGCGATTATGATCTGTTCCCCACTGGCCAGCAGATCTACTAGTTGCGACAAATGAGTCTTAGCTTCATACATATTATAAGTTTTCATCTGTTAACCATAGCAGACTAGACCAGGTCTAGTCAACTCAGCACAATCTAAATAGACCCGCTCAATGCGGGTCTTTTTAGTGCCAGATTATCTGTAAGCCGGGTTTTGTCCCTGTTGCCAGGGGCTAATCATCTATCTAGACCGCCGATTGCTCAGCGGTTCGAGCGGTTCTTATGATGAATTATTAACGGGACGTTTTGAGCTTTAGACTCAAACAATCCATCTCCTTGCAGCAGACAGGGTTTACCGCTTCCACCGGTCACCCGGCAGAACTGTAGGCTCTTACCCTACTCATTTCGCCCTTACCAGTCACACTAGGTGCGGCTGGCGGTATAGTTTCTGTGGCACTTTCCCTAGGCTCGCGCCCGGTCGCCGTTAGCGACTGTCCTTCCCTATGCTGCCCGGACTTTCCTCGTAACTTGCATCACGCGATTAGCCGATAATCTGGCTTAAGCAGTATATATCGTATCTGTTACTTTGTCACTAGTGTGGTGTACTGCACAACTATTACGGCAGCTGGCTTTTGGGGTGAATAATTCCCAGTTCGTGGTCCATCGCCCGGTTGACGGCGCTGTCCGCCAGTTTGTTCAGCTCGCGTGGCACGTGCACAAAATCGACGTGTTCAAAGTTCTTTACCAAGTCTTTGATAGCCTGATGGATCGGCCACAGTTCCCGGTTTCTAATCTTAAAGATACCCTTCATCTGATTGACTACCAACAGGCTGTCCATATGGACGAACACCTCTTGGACACCAAGTTTT
This sequence comes from Saccharimonadales bacterium (SeqCode), assembly GCA_038231175.1. Lineage (GTDB taxonomy): Bacteria > Patescibacteriota > Saccharimonadia > Saccharimonadales > UBA4665 > UBA4729. The sequence goes on from JBBRLU010000011.1 coordinate 17,572, forward strand.
TTACAGGCCTCAAGCGCTAGCTTGAGGGCCGTATACTCAGCCTGATTATTGGTCGTGATACCCAGATAGACGCCTTGTTCAACCAGCACCGTGTCGTCCATATCTAAGATCACAAAGCCGCTAGCACTCGGCCCCGGATTGCCGCGCGAACCGCCATCGGCGTAGACCTTGACCTGGTCCTGGTGCGGTACGACTACTGGTAGCTGCGGACCACTATCGGGCTGCACCAGGTTGTCGATAGCCGTCGCCAGTTCCCGGTCCCGTTCACTCACCGAAAGAATATCCTTGTGGGTCGCTAGCCAGATCTGAACCACACTCCATTCATTCTCCCAACGGGGGTAATGATGGTGCCGATGCGCCAGCTCCGCCACCCGCGTCATAAAGCTGAAGGCCTCGTTAAAATCCTTAAAATTAAACTGTTTATACAAGCCATGTTCGGTTTCTTGCCACATACCTTTATACTACCATGCTTATGCTTTGTACTCCCCTGTTATTGCGCTAGAATAAGGGCCAGACACACATCGGGGTGTGGCGCAGTTGGTAGCGCGTACGGCTGGGGGCCGTGAGGTCGCAGGTTCAAGTCCTGTCACCCCGACCAGGCATTTTTCGACTTTTGTATGTTCATGTGCAATATATCGATGCTAAGCCTTTTAGCACCAGAAATTTTACAGTCGCTACAGAGAAACGCTATCTTCGCCTTAGATGGATCTGCTAAGCCCGTCCAGGAAGCTTCAGCTAGTACCCAGCAAGGGCAAATGTTCAGTTTACGTAGTCGGATTGGCGGAATTCAGACCGTCATCTTCTCTAGAAATCTTATTGATGCAGTGTCTGATCCTTATGATGGCCAAGTTTCTCCAACAGCGATCGAAAGTCTCGGTTATGAACTAGCAAATTTGGTCGAATATGAAAATACCAAGCCAGCCGATTACGGCTTGGAGCTGGCTGAAAAAACGGTAGCCCGTATTCAGGCTCTTAGCGCCAGAGTTTAGAAGTCCAGGACGCTTAAATAGTCCAAGGGCAGAGTATTTCAAGGCCGGTAAAGTTCTCAAAATCTTTAACATTGCGCGTAACCAGAACAAGTTTGCGCTGTAGGCACTGGGCTGCAATCAGGGCATCAATGCTGGGAGCTGTCTGACCTTTCTTCATACTACCGGCCAGCAGTTCAGCCCAGATCAAGGTTGTATCGGTATCGATGGCAAGAATACGCGTATTAAAGGCACTGACAATAGTCTTGATGTGCTGCTCAAGTTGCTTCCGTTTACTTTCTTCGGCTACCAAGGCGATTCCCTTGTACACTTCACCGACAGTGATACAAGACAAGTATAAGTCCGTAGCAATCGACTGCTCAAACCAGCTCATAAAGCCTGGATTTGGCCTGGGTTTATTTATTTCTCTTAAGGCGTTGGTATCGAGTAAATACAACATAAGTTAATTTTGGCGAGCCTACTGCTCTGTACCGCGGCCGCTGAGTGAATTATCACGGGTAAGGTCTAAGTCATGAAAGCCACTAGCAAGTAATAGCTTCTTGAGATCTTGTTTAGGCCGGGTAAGCGCTTGGTACTGCTCATAACTAATAACGACCGCTGTATTTTTACCGCGTCGGCTTATAATCTGTGGTCCGTCGTTAATACTAGTATCGACGACCTGACTAAGTTTGTTTTTTGCTTCTTGTAATTGCCATGTCATAACACAATTATAATCTAGACGGTCTAGCCTGTTAAATCAATAAGTGCCGGGTGCCGAGGCGATCTACCTGAGAGATCCGAGGTGGGAATGCGCACCCTGCACCACGGTGGCAGAAAATATTGCACTCCCTAATGACTAGTATCAGATAATCATTACTCGGCGAAGGGCGCTTGCACGCCCTACCCGGCTTAAACATTATACAGGCCTTTTGGGTTTACGGCAGTAGCTGCAGGACGTAACTATTGAGTGTTTGGAGGTAACCACCGAGGCCGCCGGCAAAAACCAACCCAAAGACGATGATGAGGCCGTAAAGCTCCAGCTGAATCATTAGGCGCTGCAGTGACTCTGGCGCGAAAGCGTACAGAACTCGTGAACCATCGAGCGGTGGGATCGGCAACATGTTAAATATAAATAGTGCTACGTTAAGCGTCACGAACAGATCGAGGGCCGAGGAGAAGAAACTACCAGGTGTCACTACTCTTGTGAGCAACGCGGCCAGGAACGCCAACACCAGATTAGACAGCGGCCCAGCAGCGGCAAGAATTGCAGCGCCAAACTCATCGTACTTTAGGTTACGCGGATCGAATGGCACCGGCTTAGCCGCCAAAATCGGGGCATGAAAGATGAGCAGCGTGATAATCGGCAGCGCCACGGTCATCAGCGGGTCGATGTGGCTGAGCGGGTTTAAACTGAGGCGGCCACCGCTACGGGCGGTGTCGTCGCCGAGCTTAAAGCCGGCATAGGCGTGCATGAATTCGTGAATCGTTAACGAAATTAAAATCGAAACGATTAAAACGACGATATAAGTGAGGTTGTTAGTGCCAAGCATTACTATCAGTATACCAGTTTCTGGCCTGCCCGCGTTGACTTGGGCCGACATTTCGGCTACAATAACACCTTGAAACATCAGTAAGTTAAAGATTTTGTAAGGATACCTATGAACAAGTGTGAACTCACCGGCAAAGGCAAGCAGTTCGGCAGCAATGTCAGCTTCTCGCAGCGCCACACCAAGAAAGTCTGGAAGCCAAATCTACAGACCAAGACCATCGTTATCGACGGTAGGAAGATTACCCTCAAGATTAGCACCCAGGCTATCCGTACCCTCAAGAAAAAGGGTCTGTTAACGACCGCTCCTGTGGCCGCTAAATAAATCAGCAGGCTATCCTAGGCTCTAAAAAGCCCCGCTCGGACGGGGCTTTTTTATTGGCTTTACATACTAGGTCAGACTAGGTCAGGATCTCTCTAAGACGACTAACTGGGCGACATCGGACAGATCAGCTGGCTTTAGTTTGAGCTTACCGGCCTGTTCTCGTGACTCCATGCCGAGTTCCTTAAGCGCCGTCTGCAGATCGGTCTGCGGCACCGGGTAGTTGATGCCACTCATGCCGTAATGGGTCGGGATGATCAGCTTTGGTTCGATTTCCTTTATCAGCTTCAGGGCGCCCAGCGGGTCGAGCGTGTAGCCGCTGCCACCGACCGGCACGATCATGACGTCGATCAAGCCGATGCGCTCCAGCTGATCCTCGTTGACGTTGGGGTAGACGTGGCCGACCACTAACACGCTGATGTCGGTGGTGATGATCTTGAACATCGTCGAGCGCAGGCCCTCGCCGTCTATGTGCAGACGCTCGGGGATACCGACGATGGAGATGTCGGCCACCTCGAACTCACCGGGGCTGTCGAACATCAGGCGGCCCCTGGGAGCTGCTTCATCATGCGGTCCGGTGTAAAGCACGATGTCGTCGGCTTTGATGATACCTTTACCACCCAGCTGGGCTAGATTGTCGTCGACGACGATGCGCACGCCCTTATAGGTGACGGTGACGCAGTTGGCTCCATAAAATTGTATATCCATAATAATTTAATTCCCTTTAGCTGCTGTTATTCGTTTAGGTCTAATAAATTGTGCACGTCTACCAGTACCTGCTTTTTGGCGGTCGTGATGGCCACTGCGAAGCGGTCGCGGATCTGCTGGCGGTACTGGAAATCTTCCAGCGTCATGACCGTGTAACGCAGTGTCTTGTTCTCCTGCTGTTCCAATTGGTCGACGTATTTCTGCAGGGCGTTAGGATTTATTTCGCCGACGATAAACAGGTCGACACCCGATGCTTCGTCACGGGTAAACTGGCCGGTGTAGACGGCTAGATCGATATGTCCAACGGCTTTCAAATCACTGTGGGCGGCGACTTCGTCGACCACCTGCTCTTGGGGGGTGCCGTCATCAGCTACGACTTTCTTGACGGCTTTTTTCTTGACACCGCCGCCGAATATCTGCTGCAGCGGGTCGTAGAATTCGTATTTCTGATTGACCTCATAGTACAGTTTATTGTTGGTGGTGTCGGACGTGATGATGCCGATATTGAGTAGGTTACTCAGCTCGCGGCGGACCGAGTTTATCTGCTCGTCAATCTTCCGAGTGATCTCCCGGACGTAAAATGAACGGTTCGGATTGCTATAAAATAGCTGCAGCAGCTTGACGCGAGTTTTTGATCCAAAGAGTTGTTCAACCATGAATACATTGTAGCAACTTTTAGTGACAGACCAAATCTTATTTGCTCAATTGTGTTGTAGCTAAGTCTACGACAGTCGCTACATCGACAGGGGTAGTGAGCCAATGGATACTTTTGTTACGTTTAAACCAGGTTCGCTGACGTTTAGCTAAATCGAGGGTCGCTTTAAGTATTCTCTGTCTGGTGGCAGTTAATTCGACAGCCGATTTTTGGCCTAAAAAGTATGGCTGCCACTGGCTATAGCCGACGCCTTTCAAGGCTTCGCAGTCCCAGCCATATCGTTGTTGCAACCTGTCGACTTCTGGCTCCAGGCCGGCCGCCAGCATGGCATCGACGCGCTCCGTTATGCGATCATTTAAGATTTCGCGGTCGGTTTGTAATCCTAGGATCAGCGTGTTGGCCCGTAGCGGCTGGCGCTGTTGCAACGCCCCATCAGTTTCCAGCAGCCGAATCAGGCGACGCTTATTGCGCCTGTCTATGTCACCCAGATCCAGCCCCTGCTCGGCAATCTTAGTCAGCAATTCGTCGATTGATAATTGGTTAAGCACCGCCCGCTCGGCCCGGTCACCGGCCGGCAGGAAATTAAAGTCAAACAGCACGCCGTCTATATACAGACCGGTGCCGCC
>JBBRLU010000012.1:0-21774 GCA_038231175.1 Saccharimonadales bacterium (SeqCode)
GAAAAGACCCTGCAGAAATACGTCATCGGTCAGGAAGAGGCGGTATCAGCCGTTTCCCGCGCCGTGCGCCGTAACCGTAGCGGTATCGGTAGCGAAAAGCGCCCGATCGGGTCATTCGTCTTCCTCGGTCCGACCGGTGTCGGTAAGACCGAACTGGCACGGGTATTAGCCCGTGAATTCTTCGGCTCCGAAGAGAACCTGGTCAAGATCGATATGAGTGAATTCAGCGAGCGCCACAACGTCTCACGCCTGGTCGGGGCGCCGGCTGGCTACGTCGGCTATGACGAAGGTGGGCAGTTAACCGATAAGATCCGCCGCCAACCATATAGCTTAGTGCTGTTCGACGAGATCGAGAAAGCCCACCCCGACGTCTTTAATATGCTGCTGCAGATGCTGGAAGACGGCTATCTGACCGACGCCAAGGGCCGCAAGATCGACTTTACCAACACCATCGTCATCATGACCAGCAACATTGGCGCCGATAAGTTACAGAAAGAAGCCAGCTTCGGCTTCCGGGTCCGCAACGCCGGCGACCAGAAAGATCTGGATGCCCTCCACGAAACCAACGAGAGTCGCGTCCGCGATGAACTGAAGAAGCTGCTGCGCCCCGAACTGCTCAACCGCATCGACAAGACGATTGTCTTCCGGGCCCTGACCCAAAAAGACATCTTTAAGATCATCGACCTCCAGATCGACGAATTAAAGAGTCGGCTCCAACGTAAGGGACTGAGCCTGCAGTTGTCGCCAACGGCCAAGCAGTACCTGCTCGACAAGGGCTACGATGCTCACAACGGCGTCCGGCCGCTGCGGCGCCTGATCCAGGATACTATCGAGGACCACTTGGCGCTCGACCTGCTAGCCGATAAGTACGCCAAGGGTAACATCATCCAGGTGGCTACTAAGAAGGGTAATCTGAGCTACGTGACGGCTAACGAATAGCTAGCTGGGTAGCAATATGTCCAGACACCAACGGATCTCAGTCATGAACAGCAAAGGCGCTGCACGCATCAGCTTCAGCGGCGTCTTTGCCGGACTACTTTTATTGACTGTCATCGGCGGCTTCGTTTTTCGGCAACAGCTGCAGGATAGGCTGAAACTGTACGACTACACGGCGCCAGCGGCCATTGCCGACATCGCTACCCAGGATGGTTTCCAGCCCAGTGTTCGCCGGGTGTTCTACGTCAATCATCCGCTGCTGCAGGACAAATCGACCTTTACTACGGCCTGCCCCAACGGCGGAGGTGAAAAGACCATCATCCTAGGCTGTTACCACGGCAACCAGAACGGTATCTACTTATTGCAAGTTAACGATAGCCGCTTGAATGGCGTTACCCAAGTTACGGCCGCCCACGAGATGCTGCACGCTGCCTACGACCGCTTATCTAAAAAAGATCGGCACGATGTCGACGCTAAATTAGTCGATTATTACAGCCATGATCTTCACGATCAGCGTATCAAGGACACGATCGAGAGCTATAAGAAATCCGAACCGAACGACGTCGTCAACGAGATGCACAGCGTCTTCGGCACCGAAGTCGCCAGCTTGCCACCGGCTTTGGAAAGCTACTACAGGCAATACTTCGTCGACCGGACTAAAGTCACCGGCTACGCCGCCCAGTACCAGAATGAGTTCAGCTCCCGGCAAGCGACAATCAAACGGGATGACGAGCAACTGGGGAACTTCAAGCAGCGCATCGAGACAATCGAGGCCGGCCTTGGCGCGGTCCAGGGCCAGATCAGCAGCCGTCAACTGCAATTGACGGCCCAACGACGCAGCGGCGATAGCGCCGGCTACAACGCCGGTGTGCCAGGCTACAACAGCCTGATCGACAGTTATAATTCGCAAGTCCGGTCAGTTCAGCAGTTGGTCGGTCAGTATAATCAGCTGGTCGCTGATCGTAATGTCCTAGCAGCCGAGATCTCGGAGCTCAGCGACGCCCTTAGTACCAGCGCCACCCAGATCAGACAGTAAGCGTGATACACTAATTCTAAGAGGAGTAATTGATGGCTAAACGTTCCGCCAGCCGCTACGAATGTTCTAATTGTGGTGCCCAAAGCGGTAGCTACGCCGGACGCTGCTCGCAGTGTGGTGAATGGAACACCATGCAGGAGCAGCTGACCGGCACGGCCGTCGAGGCCAGTGTCAAGAGCGGCCGCCAATTACAAGCCCAATCGGTAGCGGCTTCAGTGGCGGCCGATCAGCCGCGGCTTAAAACCGGCATGACCGACGTCGACCTGGTCTTTGGTGGCGGTATCGTGGCCGGCAGCGTCAATCTGATCGCCGGTCAGCCGGGTATCGGTAAGAGTACGCTGTTACTGCAGCTGGCCTACGCCGTGTCGACCCAGGTACCGGTACTCTACGTCAGCGGCGAGGAGTCGGCCTACCAGATCGGCTTACGGGCTGAGCGCCTCGGCACGCTCCGGCCTGAGCTACAATTGGCCACCAGTTCTTCGGCTGATGACATCGCCGCCACCATCGCTAACGGCGCTTATCAGTTAGTCATCGTCGACTCCATCCAGACCCTACAGGCCAGCGCCATCGCCTCGGCTGCCGGTACCGTGACTCAGATTACCAATAGTACTCACCTGATCACAGCTGCCGCCAAACAATCGGGTACGGCCGTCGTCTTGGTCGGTCACGTTACTAAGGAGGGTGCTATCGCCGGGCCCAAAGTCTTAGAGCACGTCGTCGACGTCGTGCTGCAGCTCGAGGGTGACCGTTACGGTGGTTTCAAGATACTGCGTGCCATCAAGAACCGCTTCGGTTCGACCAACGAGGCCGGCATCTTCGAGATGGCCGATCAGGGGCTCCAGCCGGTCGAAAATCCGTCGGCGGCACTGCTGGCCGAACGCCAGATCAGTGATGGCTCGGTCGTCTTAGCGACATTGGAAGGCACCCGGCCGCTACTGGTCGAGGTCCAGGCATTAGTCAATAAATCGAGTTATGGCTACCCCAAGCGAGCAGCCAGCGGCTTCGATCTGAATCGGCTCAACCTGTTGGTAGCGATGTTGGAACGCCGCACCAAGCTTAATTTATCAGAACAGGACATTTATATAAACATCGTTGGCGGTATGCGGATTACCGAGCCGGCGGCCGACCTGGCGATCTGTCTGGCTATCGGCTCAGCCGCCAAAGGCTTACAGCTCAAGCAGAACGCCGTCGTTTTCGGCGAGGTCGGCTTGTCCGGCGAGGTCCGCCACGTGCCACACGCCGACAAACGACTAGCCGAGGCTCAGAAATTAGGCTTTGATGGTGCTATCGGGCCAAGCCAGAAGTCCGGCAAGAAACTGACCGGGCTGCACTCGGTGACTGATGTCCGCAGCGCCCTCAATCAATTCTTAGAAAAAGACTAAGCTGGCTATTGTTTTTTAACCGTGCCAGAAACGGAGTTGCCGTCTTTCTCGCTCAGCGTGACCGCGGTCCCGACCGGTAGTTGGGGACCGCTCGGAGGTCCGCTACAAGTCGTCGTGCCGTCCGGTACGTTGCTACAAACAAGGAGGCTAGAAGCGGTGACGGTGTAGGGACCCTTGCCACCGGTCCAGGCGAAGGTGGTCTTAGCGCCGCCCGCGTTTACTGCCGTGAAGTTGCCCAGTGGGCTGCTGACCACCGCCGTTTGCTGCGGCGGCACCGTAAAATTTAGCGTTGCGCTGTCCGTGCCTTTAAAGAGTACGCTGTCGGTGACGGTGGCTACCAGATTGCCGCTGCCGGTGCCGCTAGGCGTGTAGGTAAAGCTGACCGTCGATGGCGATTCACTGACCGATTCACTGTGAATTGATTGGCCGTCCAACGTAAAGTTGACGGTGCCGGGGAACTCGGCATACTGGGCATCGCTGAGCGGGTGCGTACCCTGGGATACGGCGGCCGTGATCGTGCAACTGGTGTCGCAGCTGGCAGGGGCTGTCAGGGTGACGGTCGGTGGGGCGTCATTACAGTTGTGGACGTCGTCCTGCGGAGCGGCGGTGGTCGTGGCACTGGGGGTAGCACTGGTCAGGTTGGCTTTACCACCGCTGAAGACGTCGATATTCCAGAAGTTAGCGTTGCCGTTAGTCACGGTCTGTTTGGCATCGGCCGGCGTACAGCTGGTAGCTAGTTTGCCGGACACCCGGTCGGTCGTGGCCGAGGTACTGTTCTTGTTGTCTCCACCGATGTAGTAACCAGGATAGAGATCGTTGGTCGGGCTGGGTTCGATGCTGCCAAGGGCGACGTGATTGCGCACCACGAAGGCCGGGGCGGTCTTGATGGTCGAGGGCTGAACCCAGTTTACCGGTTTTTCGTTGGCGTGAGCGTACTCCATCCAGCCTCGGGTAAGGGGTGAGGTCAGGTTTTCCATACTCGAGCGCAGCGTAACATGGCGATTATGGTTGCCGACCCATGACACGAAGGCGTACTTTGGCGACCAGCTAGTCATCAGACCGTCGTAACCATCGTTAGTGGTACCGGTCTTGACGGCAAAGTTCCAACCGTTCTTCTGAGCCTGGAACTTATAACTAGTCGGTAGGTAGGAGGCTTTGGGATCACTGGCCATGTTGTTAACGATGTAGGCAGCGTCGGCTTTGATGACCTGGTTGGCCGCCGGCTGGGTCCAGACGTAGAGGTTCTTCTTACCGGCATCGGTCACCTTAAGGATGTAGGTCCGAGGAATGGCGTTACCAAGGCGGGCCAGAGTCGACAGACCGTTGACGTGATCGTCGAGGTGCAGGTAAGCACCATCGCCGATCGCCGAGGCGGCGTAACATTGGCTGACAACCGTCAGGGCCTCGTCGCCGTAGCAGTTGTAGGTATTCTTATGTTTGGCGTTGGCGTAGGTATTGGCCATCATGGCGGTAGCGGTGCTGATGACCTTGTTGATAGAGGCCACCCGGCCGGCGCTGGTGTCGTTAGGCACTGATGACAGCATCGCCTTGACGGCCGGCACGTTGCGCGAACCACCTAAGGCGTAACGTAAGCTGATAGCACCGGGGTATCGGAAATCGTAATCCTGCAAACAGTTGCCACCATCTTTGGGACGATTCTTATTAGTACAAGGGTAGCCCGGGATGACCGTCTGACTGTCGTAGAGCACCGAACCGGCGCCGACGTTATTATTGTTATTAATCAGCGTTGCATAGTCGTATGGTTTAAAGCTGGAGCCTGGTGGAATCAGGATGCCGGCGGCGTAATTATTCTGGCCGTAGTCAGGGTTGTAAAAATCGGTGCCACCGACTAAGGAAACTATCTGACCGGTCTGAACCTCCTCGCCAACAACCGCTTCCTGGTCGGCGCCGTAACGGCTGATGTTCTTCAGATTGCTGGCAACCAGTTCCTCGGCTTTGTTCTGAAGGTCTAAGTTAAGCGTGGTGGTAACTTTCCAACCGCCACGTTGGACGATGTTAGCACCATATTTCTGTTGCAGTTCCTGCTTGGCGGCCAGCACGAAATAGGGAGCCTTGATGCCTTGGTACTTCGGTGACTGTGGTTTGACCTGGGCTAGCACGTCGACTTTTTTAGCCGCCGCCGCTTCGGCAGGCTTGATGTAGCCCTGCTTGACCATCTGGTCGAGGATGTAATGCTGTCGACCGATCAAGGCCGGCTGGTTAAAGGTATCGGCGGTGACGGCCGGGTTGAACCGACTACTGCCGTAAGGTGAGTAGTAGCTGGGAGCTTGGGGAATGGCCGCCAGCATGGCAGATTGAGATAATGTCAGATCCTTGGCGCTGGTCTGGAAATAATCGCGGGCCGCGCTTTCGACGCCGTACTCGACGCCACCGTAGGGCGCGGCGTTCAGATAGCCGGTCAGGATATCCTTCTTAGAATACTCACGCTCCAGTTCGACGGCCAGGATCAGCTCTTTGACCTTGCGGGTGACGGTACGGTTCTCGGCCCACTGTTCATTTAACTTGACGAACTGCTGGGTAATGGTCGAACCGCCTTGGACCGAGCCGCCACCGCCTAATATGTCATGGGCGCCGGCTCGGGCAATACCGCGGACGTCGAAGGCACCGTGCTTAAAGAAGTCTTTGTCTTCGATGGCCACGGTGGCTTGTTTGATGTAGGTTGAAATATTATTGTCTTCGACGGGTATCCGCTTGACGGCGTCGTAATCCTGCCACAGCACGGTCTGACCGGTTCGGTCGTAGTAGGTGATGCTGCCGCCGAGGTCGCTGCCGGAGATGTCCTTGACTTTTGGTAGATCTTTGCGGAAATAGGCAAACAGACCGATGGTTAAAAAGAAGCCGGCAATGATGGCGATACCGATAATCTTCAGGGCTGTGACACCACCTTGGCGACTGAACCAATAGGCAGCCACCCGACGTGGGTGCAGACGGTATAGAATCCGCCGTAAGCGATCTTTGGGCAGGGTGCTGAGGTAGGCTGCCTTTTCATTCATGCTGGTCTGTTTGCGAGCTTTGAGGCGGTCGCTCATGGTGCGGTTTACTTTGATGGTCTTGCCGCTCTGGGTGGTAACTGTGTTACGCGGTCGACGACCGCGGCCTGAACCTGTTGTAGTCATAAGAATTCCATTTTCTCCGTAAGTTACTAATAATATTATAGCAAAACGCCACTGTATTCCGGCTATGTTTTTACAAGTGGTATACTACGGCTAATTAAGGAATACACCATGAAATTATCCGAAGAACTAAGCTGGCGCGGTTTCGTTAATCAGACCACCTATAAAGATGCCGGCGCCCTTGACGGTGAACCGATTACTTTTTACCTCGGTGTTGACCCGAGCGCCGACTCGATGCAGGTCGGTAACTTCGCGATCGCCATGATGATCCGCCATTTCATAAGCCATGGTCACAAAGCCGTGCTGCTGGTCGGCGGGGCGACCGGCATGATCGGCGACCCCGATGGTAAGAGCCAGGAACGGGAGCTGCAATCATTAGAAACGATTGCCCACAACAAAGCCGCTATCGCCGCCCAGTTCCAGCAGATCTTCGACGGCATGGACTTTAGACTGGTCGACAACTACGACTGGTTCAAAGATATGAACTACCTGACCTTTTTGCGCGACGTCGGTAAGCACGTGCCGCTGCGGACGATGCTGGGCCGTGACTTCGTGTCCAGTCGCCTCGGCGAAGATGGCGCCGGCATCAGTTACGCCGAATTCAGCTACTCGCTGATCCAAGGCTACGACTTCTTGCATATGAACCGCGAGATGGGCGTCAGCTTGCAAGTCTGTGGCGCCGACCAGTGGGGTAACAGCATCGCCGGCGTCGATCTGATCCGCCGAATAACAGGCGCCGAAGCCCACGTCTGGTCAGCTCCGCTGGTCATCAACAAAACCAGCGGTGTTAAATTTGGTAAGACCGAAGCTGGTGCCATCTGGCTCGACCCGGCTAAGACCAGCCCGACCCAGTTCTACCAGTTCTGGATCAATGTCGATGACGCCGGTGTCGGTGATTACTTGAAGATCTACAGCTTACTCACCAAAAATGAGATCGATGGCCTGCTAGCCGAACAGACTGCCGATCCGCGAGCCCGCGTCGCCCAGAAACGGCTGGCCCACGCTGTTACCGAGCTGGTGCATGGTGCCGAAGCGACGATTGTAGCGGCTGCCGTCACCGGCTACCTGACCGGCGAGAAGCCACTGGCAGCAATTACTGAAAGCCAACTTGCGGCCCTGAAAAATGAAATAGCCTACCTTGAAGTTTCAGCTGAAACGTCCATCATCGAGGCGCTGGTATCGACCGGTCTGGCCGAGTCGGCTTCTGACGGCCGTCGATTATTGTCAGCGAACGCCATCAGCCTGAACGGTCAAAAAACGGCCGCCGCTACCTTCGGCGAGGCCGGTTACGCCAGCGGTCGTGTTTTACTGCGCCGCGGTAAGGCCTTCAAGGATTCGGCCATCATCGAGTGTAACTAGCCAATTTGGCATATATACATATATTCGGAGGCTGATATACTTCTGACATGACTACACACAACCTCAGCCCAAAAACAAAAACCCCGAACACCGTCAAGCCAGCTGATCACAAGAAGAAGGCCGACCAGTACAACGACCCGACCCACAACTATCTCCATTATTGGGACGGACGTGAGTATGAGCACGCCGCCGAAGAGATCGCCATCAAGAAGTTGCTGCGCGGCAAGCGCTTTCAGCACGCCGTCGACATCGGCGGCGGGTACGGCCGTTTATGCATCCTGCTGGAAAAATACGCTACCAAAGTGACGCTGGCCGAGCCGAGCCAACAGCAGCTCGATATTGCCGCCGACTTTCTGAAGGATCACCCTGAAGTCGATCGGACCCTGATGCAGGCCGACGACCTGAAGTTCAAGGACGGCAGCGTCGACCTGTTTACCATGATCCGTGTCATGCACCACTTGCCGGACCCGAGCCTGGAATTTAGCGAGATCGCCCGCTCGCTAGCCCCCGGCGGCATGGCCATCATCGAAGTCGCTAACTACGCCCACGCCCGCAACCGTCTGAAGCATTTCGTCCGCGGCAAGCGTTTACCGGCCAAGCCGGTCGATATCCGTTCGGCCGCCAACCAGCGCGAGGAGGAGATTGCCTTCGTCAACCACAACCCCAAGACCGTCGTCCGCCAGCTGGAGCAGGCCGGCCTGAAGGTCGAGTCGACGCTGTCGGTTTCTAACTTACGGAGCACGACGCTCAAAAAGGTCTTACCCCGCAAATTACTTCTGACTGCCGAATATATCATGCAAAAGCCACTGGCCAGCAGCTACTTCGGCCCCAGCATCTTCTTCCTAGTCCGTAAAAGTATCTAATATTTAAACTAATTGTTAAATCCAGCCCAGATTAGCCTCGGCTTCCGTATAATTAGGTCATGACATCGACCAGCCCGCTGACAGATTTAAAAGGCATCGGCGACGCCGCGGCCAAAAAGTTTGCCGTGCTCGGACTCAGAACCGTTGACCAGCTGATCGATTATTTCCCGCGCCGTTACGAAGATTACTCACACCTCCAGACCAGCGCCCAGGTCGAACCTGGGCCGGTCACCTTGCAAGCCAGCATTACGAGCGTTTCTGGGCGCTACGTCCGCCGCGGCCTGCATATCACGGAGGCCATTGCCCAGGACGAAGCCGGCTCAATCCGCTTGATCTGGTTTAACCAACCGTACCGCGCCACGTCGCTCAAGACCGATCAGGCCTACTATATCTCGGGCGTCTACGAGCTCAGCCATCAGCGCTTCGCCATCCAGAACCCCAGCTTAGAACTGGTCTCTGATTTCACCGTCAATACGGCTCGGATCATCCCGGTCTATAAAGAGACCAAAGGCCTGACTTCGCGCCAGATTAGGACCGCCATCGCCCAGACGTTACCGCTGCTGCGCCACCTGCCCGAATCGTTACCGGCGTGGTTAGTGAATCAGCAACAGCTCATCAGCTACGCCGAGGCCATCGAAGCCATCCATTTTCCAGCGACGGCCGCCCAGCTGGAAACGGCCCGCCGGCGATTGGGCTTCGAAGAAGTCTTTCAGCTAACGTTAGCGGCGCTGATGAACAAGCAGGCCAATGACCATGAAGTCTCGGTGGCCGTGCCGTTCAAGGCGCCGCTGGCCAAGCAGTTCGTCAGCCATCTGCCGTTCCAGCTAACCGATGCCCAGCGCCAAGTCATCTGGCAGATCTACCAGGATCTAGAAAGGACGCAGCCGATGAACCGGCTTGTCGAAGGTGATGTCGGCGCCGGTAAAACCGTGGTGGCCGCCATGGCCGCCCTGATGGCGCTGGCCGAGGGCTGGCAGGTGGCGCTGATGGCACCGACCGAGCTGTTGGCCCGTCAGCACGCTGACACGCTCTATAAATTGCTATTACCGCTGGGTTATGCCGACAGGGTCAGCCTGCTCGTCGGTAGCCTGAAAGCCGCCCAGAAAACAGCTGCCCGGGCGGCGATCGCTGCCGGCCAGGCCCAGTTCATGGTCGGTACCCAGGCCTTGATCCAGGATAGCGTCGATGTCCACCGCCTGGCGCTGGTGATCATTGACGAGCAACACCGCTTCGGCGTCGATCAGCGTAAGGCCTTGCAGGCCAAAGCCGGCCACATGCCGCACGTCCTGAGCCTGACGGCGACGCCGATCCCACGGTCTCTGGCCCTGACTCTATACGGCGAACTCGATATTTCGGTACTGGCTGTCAAGCCGCTCGGACGCAAGCCGATCATTACCCGGATCGTCTCGCCTAATTCACGGGCCGACCTCTACAAGACGATCGACCAAGAGCTGGCCGCCGGCCGCCAATTATTCGTCGTCTGTCCGCTTATCACGGAATCTGAGACTATGAACCTCAACTCCGCCGAAAAAGTTTATCAGGAGATGCAGACCAAAGACTTCAAACATCGCCGTGTCGGCTTACTCCATGGCAAGCTCAAACCGGCCGACAAGCAGGTGGTCATGGCCCGGTTTGTGGCCCACGAGCTCGATATCCTAGTGGCGACCACCGTCATCGAAGTCGGAGTCGACGTACCGAACGCCAGTATCATGCTGATCGAGGGCGCCGAACGCTTCGGTCTGGCCCAGGCTCATCAGCTACGCGGCCGGGTCGGGCGCAGCAACGACCAAGGCTACTGCTACCTGATGATGAGCGATTCCAAGCCCCCCGGCCGGCGGCTACGGGCCTTGGAAAGTTCCAACGACGGCTTCAAACTAGCCGAACTCGATCTTGAATTAAGAGGCCCGGGAGCCATCTATGGCCGGACGCAACACGGCCAGCTCGACCTGCGAATAGCCAAGCTCAGCGATAGCCAACTGATCAGCGCCGCCCGCAGGGCCGCCCAAAAGTTCCTCGATGACGGTGAAGATTTGCTACACTATAAGCAGCTAGCGCACGTCGTCCAAAAACTGCGCGCTGTCACTAATCTTAATTAAGGCTTTTTTTGCGCCCTGTAACCTCTGAACAATTACAATTTGGAATTCGTTAAGATGTACGCCCTGATCTTTCACGCCCACCAGAAGCTCGACCGCGTGGCTTACCGGCACCTGCAGACCCTTTTGCCGGAAGGCGGCTTTTTTCCAAAGATATCGACGGTACTGCATTTTGAAGGTCCTAACGGCCCGGACGCTCCCAAGCTCAAAAAACACGCCCACGTCGAGCAGCCATGGCACTTTATCGACCCGCTCGACATAACCGACACCTTACTGCACGGCCTGATTGACGACCACTACGAACAATTAGTACTAGCCCTCAGGAAACGTGACGAGGTCAGGGCCGGCTTCGAAGCTGCCTGGCTGGCCCACGCCCTGGTCGACGGCTTGACGCCGGCGCACCATTATCCCTACGAGAAGGAACTGGCCGAACTGCGCGGCGAAGACCGTAACACCCGTAAAGGCCTGGTCGGCCGGGCCTACGTCAAGGGTGACAGCGTCCGCGATTCGCTGCTGCGTAGCTTCAAACTGATCGGTCCCAAAGGCCTGCTGACCACCCACGCCATGTTCGAAGGTGGCGCTTACGCCATCATCGCGCCGCTGCGATTGGCTCGGGCCTTGCCGTCGCCGAAAGATATCGAGTTAATCTCGACTCAGGGCATCGTCGGCCTCTTCCGGCAACTGGCCCAAGAGATCGCCGCCCTCAGACTCTACGAGCGCTATGCCATCGGCGGCTGGACCCAGCGTCTCAGCCGTGACATCCGTCAGGAGCTGGCGCCGCGGATGGTCCGGGCCATCTTATTATCGTGGTACACTGCTGCCCGTGAAGCCGAGCTAACCGCCGTCCCAGACAAGGTCATCTAAGATGCGTATCATCGCCGGCCGTCTCGGTGGTCGCCAGTTTGTCAGCCCTAAAGGTAACCGCACCCACCCGATGAGCGATAAGGCCCGCGGCGCCCTGTTTAACGCCCTCGGCGATATCACCGGCCTGACTTTGCTCGATGCCTTTGCCGGTAGCGGCGCCATCGCCTTCGAGGCCATCAGCCGTGGCGCCAAGCAGGTCACGGCCGTCGACATCGAGACCAATGCCTTCAAGGCCATGACTGACAGCGCCGCCGGCCTTGACGTGATCGAGCAGATTGAAATCGTCCGGGCCAACGTCGGTGGCTGGTTCAAGTCATCGCGCCAGGACCAGCGCTTTAACATCATTGTCTGCGACCCGCCATATGACGCGCTGCAACTGCCGATCATCGAACGCCTGTCGTCCAAGATAATCGTCGGCGGTGTCATGGTCGTGTCGCTGCCGCCAAAGGCCCGGCTGATCATGCCCGACCGCTGCGAGCCCATCCAGACCAAAGATTACGGCGACATAACACTGCAGTTCTTCCGGCGTACCAAAATCTAGATTTAGCCGCCGGCTGTAGTAATTTACTCCGGTCCTGTGTAAAATAAGGCAGTTACCAACAACAGAACCGCGGATGTGGTGGAATTGGTAGACACGCCAGTTTTAGGAGCTGGTGCCGCAAGGCGTGGAGGTTCAAGTCCTCTCATCCGCACCACGAAAAGTGCCCCCAACCGGGGGCCTTTTTCGTGGTTTGGGAGAGCGGATTTTAGAACCTCTTTCAAAGCAAACGAGGTTCGCAGAACAAACTCACGCACAGGAATGCACTCCGATCATGACTTTGTGGCGGAGGCCGGAGGCCGATACTCCGCTGACTGACCCATTCGAATAAATAGTGCTCATAATGCTTATGTATTTGCGAGAAGCGCAAGTAGCTGTCAGAGTTGGCAAACAAGCATTAAGGGAATATACTGAGCAGACATCAGGAGTAACAGGAGGGCGGTCGCATGTCGTACAGATCTTTATCAGTCATAACTTTGAGTCTGATCTTTGGTCTCATCGGCCTTGGTGGAACTGCCAGCGCTGACAGCGCTTTGACTGGTTGGCACAAAGGCGCCCTCATACAACCGGCCAATAACACAGACTTCTCCAGCAGCTCCTTTCAACAATCAATCCGCGATTTAGCAGCTGACGGCGCTAACTACGTGACGTTGGTCGTGCCGCTCCACCAATCAAATATTTACGCTTCCGATGTCCACGCCGATGGCGGTACGCCGACCGATCAATCGCTGGTCGACGGCATCGGCTATATCCGCTCGCTTGGTCTGCACGTCTCGATCAGCCTGCACGATGACCCCCCAGACGGGCAGTGGCGAGCCTTCATCAACCCCAGTGACCGCAACGGCTGGTTTTATAATTATGGCCAGCTGGTCAATCACTACGGTGACATCGGTCAGACCAATGGCGCCGAGGAATTTGTCATCGCCACAGAGATGAGTAGCCTGACCAACCCGACTATAAACGCCGCCAACACTGCCGGTTGGAATGGCATTATCTTCACTGCCCGCACCCACTTCAAGGGTTTATTGACCTACTGCGCGCAACACGGCGGCTACATGGAAGACGACAGGGAATTAGGCTTCTGGCCGGCCCTCGACGAAATCGGCATCTCGGCCTACTACCCGATGGGCAACCACGGCGCTAGCGTCAGCGACATGCAAGCCAGGTGGGGCCAGGTCGATGCTAATGAACTGCGTCAACTTGCAGCTACCAACAGTAAACCGATAATCTTCAGCGAAGTTGGTTTTGTCTCGGGTACTAACAGCTTGCCAGATCCAGGCTCGGCCTACGGCAACCCCGGTTCGGCCGATATGACCGACCAGGCCAACGCCTACCAGGCCTTGTTATCGTATTGGAGCGGCAGCAGCTATTTCCGCGGTGTCCAGTTCTGGGACTGGTCGAGCAACCCGACGGCCGGCGGCCCGACTGATAATGGTTACACGCCGCAGCATAAGACGGCCGAACAAGTCATGAAGCAGTGGTTTAGCGGCGGCGGCACGGCCAGCGCCAGCCCAGCGCCGACTGCTAATTTCGTCACCACCAGTGTTACTGGAACGGCAACCGTCGGTAGCGCCATTACCAACACGGTAAATGTCGGTAGTTCGCAGACTGTCAGTAACGTCATCGTCGACCTCGAAATCTATAACAGTGCTGGCCTGCAGGTAGCCCAACAATATCTGCAGAATCAAAGTCTAAGCCCGACACCGACAGCTTACCAGATAAGCTGGACACCAACGCAGCCTGGACAGTACACGATCAAGGCCGGTGTCTTTAGCGCCAATTGGCAAGCTGGTCTGTATTGGAACGGTACCGTTGCGACTGTAGTGGCCGCCGTTCCGCCGACCACCACTGCTACGCCACCGCCAGTACCTACGCCTATGCCTACACCTACTCCTACTCCAACACCGACGCCGGTTCCGGTGCCAAGTCCGACGCCTGCTCCGACGCCTACACCCACGCCGACACCAGTTCCTGTGCCCGCCCCGATCAGTGGTCAGACGGTTAATATCTGGTGGCCCAGTAACGGTGCGGCCGTCACCGGCGTCCAACCGTTTAAGGCGCTGCTGGATAACGTCGGCCTCAGCTCCTACAACATGTACTGGCAGGTAGACGGCGGCCAACTCAATCTCATGACCAACAATCTTACGGACGGCTCTCACAAACAATCCGACGTCGACCTCAGCAGCTGGCACTGGCAGGGGCCAGGCGGTCAATACGTCATCAACTTCGTGGCTAAGGACCTGAGCGGCAACGTCATTACCCAGCGCTCTGTGACAATCACCATCAATTAACGCTAGACCTGCTAAGCTGACCCCGCTGCGCCACAACCTGGCAATCTTATTCGCGATTTCATTCGGCTTCGGCCAACTTAAATCGGAGCTACGAAAGATTGCTGAGCGGTCGTAGTATACTGTTGACATGGCTCTATCAACCCAACCTTACAAGGGCGCCCGTGACTTTTTTCCAGAAGCCAAGCGCCTCCAAAAATTCCTCTTTGGCAAGCTCCGGCAAACCGTCGAAACTTTTGGCTATGAAGAATACGATGCCCCAATCCTCGAGCCCCTAGAAATGTACACCGCCAAAAGCGGCGAAGAAATAGTCAACGAGCAGACGTACAGTTTTACTGATCGTGGTGGCCGCCAAGTGGTTATCCGGCCAGAAATGACACCGACAGTCAGCCGGATGGTCGCCGCCCGTCGCCAAGAGCTCGGCTATCCGTTACGCTGGTATAGTATCCCTAACCTGTGGCGCTACGAGCGACCACAACGCGGCCGTCTGCGCGAACACTGGCAGCTCAACGTCGACCTGTTTGGCGTGGCCGGTACCGATGCCGAGTTAGAGATGATCGCCGTCGTCGACGCCATCTATAAGAATTATGGTGCCACGACCGACATGTACGTCATCCAGCTGAATAGCCGACCGCTGATCAATTACGTCCTGAACGAGTATCTGTCCTTGGACGAGGCTCAAACTCACGCTGTCGGTAAGCTGATTGACCGCATGCACAAATTGGAACGCGGCGAGTTCATGACAAAAGTTGACGCCCTATTGACGGCTGAGCAAAAGGCTAGCGGCGCTGTCGAGCGCCTTTTAAGCGTGCTGGATTGTCAGCGGCTGGCTGATTTACCAGCTGTCATGCAGTCGCAACCGGCCGTGATCGAGCTCGCCAGCGTCCTCTCCAGACTGCAGGCTAGCGGCATCACTAACGTTCGCTACGACGCCACCTTGATGCGCGGCTTTGACTACTATACCGGCATCGTCTTTGAGGTTACTGACACGCACCCCGATAACAACCGATCGATGATGGGCGGTGGTCGTTATGACGGCCTAGTCGGCCTATTCGGGGTCGAGCCCGTACCGACCGTCGGCTTCGGACTTGGCGACGCCACGCTGGCAAACTTCTTAGAGCTCCACGAATTACTACCTGAACTGCCGTCAGAAACGCAATTGTACCTGGTGCAGGTCGGCGATGTCGATGCCTCGGTCGTGCAATCATTAGCTAGCCGTCTACGCACCGTCGGCGCCCGAGTGGCAGTCGACATCAGTGGACGAAAATTGGGCGACCAACTAAAAACTGCCAGCAAAAAGGGAATAGCACACTGCCTGATCGTCGGCTCCAAGGAGCTTGAAAGCGGCAACTACAGTCTAAAGGATTTGGCGACTGGCGATAACCAAACTGTCACTGAAGCCGAACTCATAGCGTTGCTCGATAAGCTGTAACTATGACAGCTACTAACCATGCTCTGACCGGTGCCTTGATCGGCTTGACTGTACCTAATCCGTGGTTCGCCTTGCCAGCGGCGCTATTGTCTCACTTTGCCTGTGACGGTATACCTCATTTTGCTACGACCATCGATGCAAAAGCTAAGCCCTGGTTCAAACTAATGTTAGTTGTAGAGGCCACGCTTTGCGGCTTGATAATACTCGGATTAGCTGTGCTGCATCCGCTCCATTGGCCAGTCGCAGCTGCCGGCGCTTTTTTAGCTGCCAGCCCAGACTTTATGTGGATTAATAATTTTAGGCGGGCCCAAGCTGGCCATCAGGCTCAAATCAGACAATCTGCGATTTTACGCTTCCATGCCTGGATCCAGTGGTTCGAAAGACCGATCGGCGGTTTCGTAGAGGCTGCTTGGGCAGTAGCCGCTTTGATACTGCTTAAGCTTTATATGGTCTAGTCAAACCCATTCTCATCTGTTACACTTGTTAACTATGCAAATTAAACTCGAAACCACCGGACCAACCAACGTAAGATTAATGATTACCGCCGACCAAGCTATCCTCGATGCTGTAAAGACAGCCGCTGTCAGCCGCTTAGGTCGTAACCTCAAGCTCCAGGGCTTCCGCCCCGGTAAAGCACCCTTGCACCTGATTGAGAAACAGCTTGATCAACAATTATTGCAATCCGAATTTCTAGAGACGGCCGTCAACCGCTTGTACGTCGACGCCATCCAGGATAAAAAATTGCGCCCCGTGGCTCAGCCGAAAGTCGACATCATGAAATTCGTGCCCTTCACCACCTTAGAGGTCGGTTACGAGCTGGAAGTCCTGGGTAGTATCACGCTCCCCGACATCAGCCAGCTGAAGTTGGCCAAGCTGGCAGTTTCGGTGGTCGACAAGGACATCGATGAGGTCGTCGCTAATCTCCGCAGCCGAGCAGCAGCCAAGGAAGCTGTTGACCGAGCCGCCAAAAACGGTGACGAGACGGTTATTAATTTCAGTGGCGTCGACACCAAGACCAAAGAGCCGATTGCCGGCGGCAGTGGTAACGACTACCCGCTAGTACTAGGCAGTGACAGTTTTATCCCTGGCTTTGAAGGCCAATTGGTCGGGCTGAAAGCCGGTGACGACAAAGACTTCGATATCACTTTCCCAGCCGACTACAGCGCCGTAGATTTACAAAAGCGCAAGGTTACTTTCAGCGTCACCGTCACCAAAGTCCAGGCTGTTATCGAACCGAAGCTCGACGACGCCTTTGCCGCCAGCGTCGGACCATTCACCAAGCTGAGTGAACTGAAGACCGATATCCGCAAACAATTGGAACAGGAGCGTACCGGCCAAGCCGAGCGGGCTTACGAGAATCAGCTCTTGGAACTGATTGCCAGTGAGACCAAAGTCATCATCCCCGAAGTCCTGATCGAAGAAGAGATGGAGCGCATCGAAGACGAAGAGAAGCGCGACGTCGTCTACCGGGGCCAGACCTGGCAGCAACACCTCGACGCCGAAAAATTAACCGAGGAGCAACACCGCCAGAAGCAACGACCAGCTGCCGAATTACGCGTCAAAGCCGGCTTGGTGCTCGGTGAAATCGCCGACGAACAGAAAATCATCGTTTCGCCCGAGGAGTTACAAGCTCAGATCCAGCTGCTCAAGCAACAATATACCGACCCCAAAATGCAGGCCGAGCTTGACAAGCCAGAAAACCGCCGTGACATCTTAAGTCGTATCCTGAGCCAGAAGTCATTGGAGCACGCCAAGGGTCTTTTAGGAAATTAGTATGTTGAAGCGTTTGCAACGACTATCGCAAGTTCTTGTTAACCGCCTGCCAGATTACATGACGCATGATCCGCGCATCGCAGACCCCAGTTTCCCCCATCAACGTACCGGAGCCGATCGAGCCGAGCAGCTGCGGAAAGAGTCGGCGGCAACCTATGCCGGTCAGATCATAGTCCAGCCTCAGAGCCCAGAGAACGATAATTAGCACTCTTGACGCGAGAGTGCTAACTTCCTATAATTGGTCTATCGTCTTTGCCGTCACTAAGCCAATCTAAGGAGGCCTTATGTCAGTATTAATCCCAACCGTAGTCGAAAACGATGGCCGCTACGAGCGAGCCTACGATATCTATAGTCGCCTCTTGAAAGACCGTATTATTTTCCTAGGTTCCGACGTCAACGAGGCCAGTGCCAACGTCGTTGTCGCCCAACTGCTGTTCCTACAGGCCGAAGACGCCAAGAAAGACATCTTCTTCTACATCAACAGCCCCGGCGGCAGTGTCTATGACGCCCTGGCTATCTACGACACCATGCATTACATTACCAACGACGTCCAGACGGTCGGCATCGGCGTCCAGGCCTCGGCCGCAGCGTTCTTACTGAGCAGCGGCACCAAAGGTAAACGCTTCGCCTTACCTAACGCTACGATCATGATCCACCAGCCCAGCAGCGGCACGCGGGGGAAGGTCACCGACCAGGAAATTGATCTTCGGGAGAGCTTACGCATCAAGAAATTATTGGAAACGCTGATGGCCAAGAATACCGGTCAAAAGCTGGACCAGATCCACCTGGACATGGAACGCGACAAGTGGCTGACCGCCATCGAGGCTAAGAAATACGGTATCATCGACGAGATCATCGACTCTCCAAAAATCCTCGGAAAGTAGTAATTATTTGTTGCTCATGGTTATACCGGCAATTCATAGTAGGATATGACTATGAACAAGCTTAGTAACAATGAACTGAGAGTCGTTCCGCTTAACCGGATTGTTAATATCGGGGAGATAGTCGGAGTCTCGCTGGAACTACATACCATAGCGAAACTACCCGAAACTGCCGATTTACTGCGGACCAGAGAGCTTCGTAGCGTTATCGCCCGATACGCCAAAGACCAAGATACCGCCCAAAAAAAGCTTATCGACGGTCGGAATGCCCACATCAAGCGAAGCATGGGCATGTTTGCCCTGATTGGTAACAGCGGCCACGCGCTAGGCCTAGCACGGATCGACCCGGCGCCGAACTTACGCCGGCAGATACTATCCTTGCCGCCGCGGCTAGTGCATCGTCCATTCGCCAAAAGGTTAGAAGTAACCGGCCCTCAGGTCAGTGCTTGGACGGCTCACCGGGAAGGCGATGATGCATCCAACCTACTGAGACTGGCTTATGCTGAACTTGGCGATCGTAACGGAGTCGCTAAGCAGTTTTATGACATTTTTGCCGAGCAGGCACCCCAATCGGATACCGAACCTCAGGCTTGGACTATCGAACCGACAAGCTCACCTTACTGGGTTCGCTCGGCAATCAGTAAGGCCGGCTATTCGTCTACGGAAACTAGACCGAAGTTTTACGACGACGGCAACAATCCGGCTACTCCAGTTGTCTACGGCCACGTCTTGCTGGCGGCTGTATAGTTGACAAGACTAGACACATACATCAGACTATAGGATAAGAAGTAGTGTAAGTAGAGTTTTTCTCGCTTAGGATCTTCGGCCGAACAACAATATAAACACTATTCAGTTCAAACAAAACGTTTCGACAATTTGAAAATTGCTTTATTAACATGTGTAGGCAACGACAAACCGAGACAGCGGTAACTATCAATTTAATCAGGGGGCGTTGATTGCAATATGGCAAAAGCTGCGACAACTACAAGTAATGACCGTGTATTTTTTACGAGCACGGACGATGCGTTAGATTTACCAAATTTAGTAGACCACCAGAACCGGTCGTTTCAGTGGTTCGTCGATGAAGGCCTTGGCGAGTTATTAGCCGAGATCAGTCCGATCGACGACTATACCGGTGGCAAATTATCATTAAGCTTCAAAGACTATCACTTTGGCGAACCGAAGATCGCCGAATCGGTTGCTCGCGAGAACAACGTCAGTTATGACGCGCCGCTGATGGCTAACGTCGAATTAGTCAATAAGGTAACCGGCGAAGTCAAAGAGCAGGAAATCTACCTCGGTGACTACCCTTGGATGACCACTCGCGGAACTTTCGTCATCAATGGCGCCGAGCGCGTCGTCGTCTCACAGCTGATCCGCTCGGCCGGTGTCTTTTTTACGTCTGATCAGCATGGCTCCACAAACCTCTATGGGGCCAAGGTCATTCCTGGCCGTGGTGCGTGGTTGGAGTTTGAAACGGCGGCTAACGGCGCCATGTACGTCAAGATCGATCGCAAGCGCAAGATTCCGGTCACTACTCTGCTACGCGCCCTCGGCGTCACTGAAGCCCGCATGCGTGAGCGCATGAAGCACGTCGATACCGGTACCAAGAGCCACCTCGACGCCACCCTCGAAAAAGACCCGACCCGTGGCCAGAACGACGCCCTGATCGAAGTTTACCGCCGTCTCCGTCCCGGTGACCTGGCGACCGTCGACAACGCTCGCAGCCTGATCGAAAACATGTTCTACAACTATAAGCGCTTCGATTTCAGTCGCGTCGGCCGCTACAAGATCAACAAGCGCCTCGACCTCGACGTTACCAACACCATGGAAAACCGTGTCATGCGCCTCGAAGACATCGAAGCCATCATCGCCGAGATCATGCGACTCAACAACTCCCAGGAGCCAGCCGATGATATCGACTCCTTGGCTAACCGCCGTGTCAAATTGGTCGGCGAACTCGTTCAGCGCCAATTCCGGATCGGACTACTGCGCATGGAGCGCAACACCAAGGACCGCATGAGCATGTCGGAAATCGAAACCGTCACTCCCGGTCAGCTGATCAACGCCCGTCCGGTCGTGGCTGCCGTCCGCGAATTCTTTGCTAGCTCGCAGCTGTCGCAGTTCATGGACCAGATCAACCCGTTGTCCGAACTGGCCCACAAGCGCCGCCTCAGTTCGATGGGTCCTGGTGGCCTATCGCGGGAACGCGCCGGTTTTGAAGTCCGTGACGCCCACGCCACCCACTACGGCCGTATCTGCGCCGTCGAAACGCCAGAAGGTGCCAACATCGGTCTGGTGCTGAACTTAGCTAACTACGCCCGCGTCAACGATTACGGTTTCGTGGAAACGCCATACCGTAAGGTCGTTAACGCCGCTACTGCTAAAGACGCTGTCGGTAAGATTGCCAGCGCTGACCTGGATGATGCCGACGGTAAGGTCATCGTCAAGCGTGGTGCTACCATCACCGCCGACGCCGCCGCTAAGCTCGCCAAGGTAACAAGCCAGGTCACCTGGCCGGTCAAGGCCCAGGTTACCGCTGAGATCATCTTCCTCGATGCTTACGACGAAGAATCGGCCGTCATTGCCGGTGGTGGTACCGAACTCGATGCCAACGGTTACTTCGTCGAAGAGCGCATCAGCGCCCGCACCCGGCTTAAGTCCGGTGAGTACGACGCCGATGACGTCACCCACATGGACGCCAGCCGCGACCAGATCATCGGTTCCAGTGCCGGTCTGATTCCATTCATCGAAAAGAACTACGTCTACCGCTCCCTGATGGGTAGCAACCAGCAGCGCCAGGCCGTACCGCTGATTCAGCCCCAGGCGCCAATCGTCGGCACCGGTTTGGAAGCCTCAGCCGCCCGTAACACCGGCCAGGTCATCTTGGCCGAAGCGGCCGGTGAAGTTACCAAAGCTACCGCTCAAGCCGTCGTCGTGAAGTACAAAGAGGGTAGCATTACCTACGAACCACAGCGTTTCCTCCGTTCCAACGAAGGCACCAGCGTCAACCAGAAAGTTGTCGTCAACACTGGTGATAAGGTCAAGACTGGCGACGTCCTGATAGAAGGTATGTCGATCGACGGTGGAGAACTGGCCCTCGGTAAGGACCTGATCGCCGCCTTCATGCCCTGGGGCGGTTACAACTTCGAGGATGCCATCATCATCAGCCGTAAGCTGGTCGAAGATGACACC
>JBBRLU010000013.1:0-21207 GCA_038231175.1 Saccharimonadales bacterium (SeqCode)
ACTTCGTCCTGCAGAAGTTTAATAATGATGAACAGGATCAGTTGGCTAATCTCGCCAAAGAAACCGGTGCCATCCTGACCGAGTTTATCTACAGCGGCCAAGCCCTGCCGACCGAAACCCGCATGTTTCTTATTTAAAGGTTCTGGATTGAGACTTCGACCTGGTGGGCGAGCAGCTGGCCGGCGATTGTTTCTATTATTCTACGATCGAAAGCTAAGTTTATCGTTTCTTCAGGAATTGAATCCCGCTGTTTATGGGTTAGCTCGTCGTCGTCTGCGGCTTGCAAAGCTTCAAGACGTAACTGACGGCTATCTAGTTGCAATGACAAGTGGTCTGTGTCTATGGCGCTCAATAAAACCGGTCATGGTAAGCCGGTCGCGTCTTTTTCTATATAGCTCAAGTAGGCGTGTTTGCCTTCTATATACATTTTTAACCCGCCGTTATTAACTCTAGTATAACTGGTAAAGGCAACTAAAAAAGGCCAACAAGAGGGGGTGGGCACCGCTTGTTGGCCTTTTTTAGCGGAGAACCGAAGTTCTCCACTCCACCCTTCAACCCACCCCAGCGAAGCATCGTCGTCTAAATAAATGACGCGTGCCGAGACCAAAGGTCCCACCATTTAGGCTCGCTTTGAAATTGGGGATCTTCAGCTGCACGAATGCAGCCTCCGATAGTTAAAGGGGTTAGTATGCTTTAGAGCCTGTTTATATAATAAACGTGCAAGAGGTAGTGGAGGGTAACAACTAACTGGCGCGACTCTAAAACAACCTAACAGTTGGTCTAAATCCTTACAGATCTAGCTGTTAATTTTGGGGGTATAAGGTGCTTGGTTCTATTAAAAGAACTCACGATTAGCTATTTTAGCAAAGATGTTACGTAATGTCAATACTCTGAAATGTTTTACTACTTAAAGCAACTAGCTTATGGTTACCCGCTATGGCTGGTATGAAATCATTAACTTTTCCTTAACTAACTGGCAATGCCGCCCGGGGATAGGCAGAATGGGGTTATGACCTACGAACGACTACTGCTGCACGATACCGATTATCCCGATTTACTGCGCCACATGAAGGACCCACCAGCTCAGCTACACTACGCCGGACAGCCGATTGCCAGTTGGCTGCAACGGCCCCGGGTAGCGATCGTCGGTAGTCGTAAGCTGTCGAACTATGGGCGCCATGTCACGCTGCAGCTGGCCGCTGAGCTGGCTCAGGCCGGCGTAGTCATTATTTCCGGGCTGGCGCTCGGTGTCGACGCCTTGGCTCATCAGGGAGCCTTAGAAGCCGGTGGCACTACCGTAGCGGTGTTGCCCTGTAGCCTCGACAAACTATATCCGGCCACTAATGAGCGTTTAGGCAAACGGATAGTTGCCGCCGGCGGCACGCTTATCAGTGAGTACCCGCGTGGCGCACCGTATATGAACAAGTATAATTTCGTGGCTCGTAACCGGATCATCTCCGGCCTGGCTGATGCCGTCCTGATTACCGAGGCGGCGCTCGATAGTGGCAGTCTGCACACCGCCGAGTTTGCTTTACAACAGGGACGGGAAGTACTGGTAGTGCCGGGCAATATCACTAGTCCGACCTCGGCCGGTACTAATAATCTGCTGAAAGCCGGCGCCACGCCGATTACTAGCGTCCAAGACGTCTTACGGGTTTTACAGATCGAAGACGGCGGCCCTAAACCCCAGCGCCGTGGCAGCACCGCCGCCGAACAGACCATCCTAGA
Organism: Saccharimonadales bacterium (SeqCode); assembly: GCA_038231175.1. Classification (GTDB taxonomy): domain Bacteria; phylum Patescibacteriota; class Saccharimonadia; order Saccharimonadales; family UBA4665; genus UBA4729. Next base: position 1,729 of record JBBRLU010000013.1, read on the forward strand.
CTTACTGGACAGCGACGTCCACGAAGGCGATCAGCTGTTGCAGGCCAGCCAGCTGCCGACCGATGTCTTTAACCAATCCTTAACCATGCTCGAGATAACCGGCAAGATCACGGCCGGCGGCGCCAATAGTTGGTACTAGCCCATTAAGGACCGCGTGTTACACTACTCCCATGAAGCTTATGATTAGTATCGGTATTTTTGCGGTCGGCACGCTCGGCGGCTACCTGGGCTCGCTGATCGATGGTGGTAGCTCGCTGATCGGGGCCTGGAGCCTGTTGCTTGGGACAGTCGGGTCGTTTGCCGGTATTTGGGTCGGTTATAAAGCTGCCCAGTACTTCAACTTGTAGTCGGTAATAAAAAATCTTTTAAGCGCCACTAACACCTTGCTCGGTCGCCCTTAGGGGCCGGCAACACTTATGTATAGTTTGCAATCTAGGGGGCTTTGGCCATACTATGTAAGACGTGACAAAAAACCTTACCAAGAATTTAGTAATCGTAGAGAGCCCCGCCAAGGCCAAAACCATTGAGAAATTTTTGGGCAAAGACTACATAGTTAAGAGTAGCTTCGGCCACATTCGTGACCTACCTAAAAAAGGGCTCAATATAGATCTAGAGAACGATTTTGCGCCGCACTACGAAGTCAGCGCCGACAAGAAGAAGACCGTTGCCGAACTCAGAAAAGCCGCCGTCGGTGCCGAAGTCTGGCTGGCCAGCGATGAAGACCGCGAAGGTGAGGCCATCGCCTGGCACCTGGCGCACGCCCTCAAACTCGACCCGGCCAAGACCAAGCGCATCGTCTTTCATGAAATTACCAAGACTGCCATCGACGAGGCCATCAAGCATCCGCGGACGGTTAACTTACAGCTGGTCGACGCCCAGCAGGCGCGCCGGATCCTTGACCGTTTAGTCGGTTATGAGCTGAGTCCGGTGCTGTGGAAAAAGGTCCGCACCGGCCTCAGCGCCGGCCGCGTGCAATCAGTTGCCGTCCGTATCGTCGTCGAGCGCGAGCGTGAGATCAAAGCCTTCGAAGCCGTCAGCAGCTTTAAGATAACGGCTACCTTCGTCGTCGATGGCGCCGACTTGCCAGCCGAGTTATCAACAAAATTCAAGACCGAAGCCGAAGCCACCAAGTGGCTGGAAAGCCTGACCAGCGCCAGCTACCAGATCGGTTCGATCGCCCAGAAGCCCGGCAGCCGCAGCCCCGGCGCCCCGTTCACTACCAGTACGCTGCAGCAGGAGGCTAGCCGCCGCCTCGGTTACAGTGTCCGCCAGACGATGACACTGGCCCAACGGCTGTACGAGTCCGGCTATATCACCTACATGCGGACCGACAGCACCATCTTGTCCGGCCTGGCCATCGGCGCCGCCAAGGATTTTATTACTAGCGAGTACGGCCAGCAGTATCACAAGCTGCGCCAATTCAAGACCAAGAACGCCAGCGCCCAGGAGGCCCACGAAGCCATCCGCCCGACTAATTTCAGCGCCTTGTCACTCGGCGGCGACGACCAACAGATCAAGCTCTACAAATTGATCTGGCAGCGGGCCATCGCTTCGCAGATGAGCGAAGCCAAGCTCGAGCGCACCGAAGTGACTATCGACGTAGCTGGCCACAAAGAAGTTTTTATGGCCAAGGGTGAGGTCCTCAAGTTTGACGGCTTCATGAAAGTTTACGGCGGCGGCAAGGACGACACGCTACTACCGCCGCTCAAGAACGGCCAATCACTGACGACGAGCGAGATTATCGCCACCGAGACCTTTAGCCGCTCCAGCGCTCGCTACAGCGAAGCGGCGCTGGTCAAGAAACTCGAGGAATTAGGCATCGGCCGCCCGAGTACCTACGCCCCGACCATCTCGACCGTCCAGACCCGCGGTTATGTCGAAAAGACCGACCTGGAGGGCAGCGAGCGCCAAGTTATCGAACTAAAACTGGCTAGCGGCACGGTCGCAAGAAATGTCACCAAGGTGATTACCGGTGCCGACCGCGGTAAATTAGTGCCGACCGGCATCGCCGAAGTCACCACCGATTTCCTCGTCAAATACTTCCCCCACATCGTCGACTTTGATTTTACCGCCAAGGTCGAAGCCGAATTTGACCAAGTCGCCGAAGGTAATCTGGCCTGGCCGGCCATGATCAAAAATTTTTATGACAAATTCCATCCGCTGGTCGAATCATCGGCCGACATCAGTCGCCAGGAAGTGTCACAAGCCCGCCTGATAGGTCCTGACCCCAAGAGCGGGGAACCGATCTACGCCCGTTTTGGCCGCTACGGCCCGATGCTGCAGATGGGTGACGTCGATGACGCCGACAAAGATAAGAAACCGACCTTCGCGCCGATGCCCAAAGACAGCAGTATCGACACCGTCACCTTGGAGCAGGCCCTGGTCATGTTCCAGCTGCCGCGCACCGTCGGTACCACCGAAGACGGCGAAGCCATCAAGGCTAACATCGGCCGCTTCGGGCCTTACGTCCAAGTCGGTAAGACCTTCGTGTCCATCAAACCGCTCGACCCCCACACCATCACCCTGGAAGAAGCAATGGACCTGTACGCCGCCAAGCTCCAGAAAGATGCCGACAAGAACATCAATGAGTTCCCGAGCGGCCTCAAGATCCTGAATGGCCCCTATGGACCGTATATCACCGATGGTAAAAAGAACGCCCGCATTGCCAAAGACGTCGATCCGAAGGCTATTACCGAAGCCGAGGCCAAGAAGCTATTAAAAGAAGCTCCGGCTAAGAAGCGGGCTTTTCGCCGTAAAAAAGCTTAGTAACTAAGACTGTTATTTAGCTAGCTCTGCCAGTCTTTTGCCAGATTACAAAACTGTTTGTTCGATAACATTTCTACAACATAGAATGAGTAGTATAGTCACGAATGTGCTAGAATATATCTAGTACCCAGCTCTTTGCTCCCCACTTTAAAGCAGATGTTTGACTTTTAAATTTTAAAGTTTTATAATACTAGTAATAGATTACTAAAAGGATTTACCAGCACATGGCAGAACTTACCGCCGAATCAGCAATACTGACGACCGAACAACTGGTGACCGATGTCTTAGCGACTATCGACCGTGAGCGTGAACGCGAAATCATAGCTCGCCGTTTTGGCTTGTTTGACCGTAAGGAGACCTTGGAGCAGATCGGTGAGATGCTGGGCATTACCCGTGAGCGCGTCCGCCAGCTCGAAAAATCAGTCATTACCCGGTTACGTAGCGCCGGAGAGCAGGGGACACTACCCCATATCGCCGACTTCCAGACCAAACTAGTCGCTCAGCTGCAGACCATGGGCGATGCCGCCCGGGTTACCACCTTGACCGCCAGCCTGGTCAGTGACGCCAACAAGGTAGAGCAGGCCCGGACGGCTTTCTTAGCCAGCCTGAGCCCGGATCTGATCGTTATCAATGAAGACGACCACTTTTACAACAGCGTTAGCATCAAGAAAGCCCAGGACGAAAAAGCCCTCAAGGCCACCGTCGCCAAGCTGATTGAAACTGTCAAAAAGTTAGCCGAACCAAAGCCGATCGAAGATATTGCCACTGCCGCCGGTGTCGAGGACCCCAAGCAGGCCGAAGCCCTGGCTAGCACCAGCAAGGCGCTGGCGACCCTCAACGGCCGCTGGGGACTCGTCAAGTGGCCGATGGTCAATCCTAAGAACATCCGCGACAAGATCTACGTCATCTTAAAGGAACACGGCAAGCACCTCCATTTTAACGAAATCGCCGAAGCCATCAAAGACAGCGAATTCAAGCGTAAAGACGTCACCACCCAAGCGATTCACAACGAGCTCATCAAAGACAAGCGCTTCGTCCTGATCGGCCGTGGCATCTACGCCCTCAAAGAGTGGGGCTACGAAAAGGGCACCGTCGCCGATATCATCAGCGAAGTTCTTAGAAAAGCCGGGGAACCACTGCACCGCGACGAGATCGTCAAGCGCGTCCTGGAATCGCGCTACGTCAAAGAGACCACCATCCTGCTAAACCTGCAAGGCAAACCACAGTTCAAGCGCGTCGCCAAAGCTACTTACGACCTCGCCGTCTAACATGGCTTCTCTGGAGAATGTACCGAGTGGTAATATGCGTCTTACGCTTGAGGGTCAGGTTAAGTATGTTGACTATCTACAGTTGCGAAGCTTTGCAACCCGTTTAGGGGTCACAGCAATCAGTGATCAGTCGCCCCCAACGCCTAACTTTGATTATCTTTCTGATATAAGTTCACCTGATGACCTTTTAGGGCTAGAACACTTCTATGATTTCAACGACAAAGTTGGTTTAACATCAAATGCGCGGGTCGGAATTATTTTTAGGCAAATCATTGGGTGCGAACCAGTGCCACGTATTGATTATGGTTTAACTCATGAGCAAAAACGCTATATAGGCCCTGGGTATCGAATATATAAAAACCTAAGAGAACCTGAATTAGTAGAAGCAACGCAAGTTATGGAACATGTGGTTATTACTAACAGATTAGGGGGCGTACAGCGACGTAACCCAGACACCCTACCGCTTCCACCATATTTTATGAAAGCGCTGCCTAAAAGAGGTGCTTTATCAACAGCACAGTTAAGAGCGGCGGCCCATTTCGTAATACCTGCTCGCAACATTCATGAAAAATATCTGGTTAAAATGGGTGTAGCTGTCGAGGAGGAAGACAAAGTTAGTTCAGAAGCACACTTTTTAGGGGCACTAGCGATGTATCTTGACCTCCAGTTCAGGCTTATCACCGATGGCACTCAACAGCCTAGTAACTAGTAAGAGCTTTACCTTACACAGTGTAGGCGCTATTGACTGTGCTGAACGTTTTACGAACATTATTGTAGCAATATGCAGGCTTAATTGAAACTAGCTCGATTACAGCAACAGTTGACTAGTTACATATATCACTCAGGGCGGGCACCAACGCTAAAATGATTATTTATAAACTTTTTACACTCCGATAAGAACGTTAAGGGCGTGAGTATATGGCAGCAGTGCACGAGACCCAGAGAGTGATTAGATGTCGCACAATGTATATTTTGCGTCGTGAGTATCGATACGATAGTTGTATTATGGCAGCCTAACGTCCGGGGAACTATCCACTGAACTTAGAAAACTATCCAGCTTAACGCTATCGACAGCACCGTTACGTACATCACATCTGTTACGTACTAACCCTACACAGCCACCTTATGACCTGAACCCCCTGAAATGGCCTAGTGTTGAGCTGTGATTTACAACACTAGCCACTTATCCACAGTCTGGCCGTGAAATGTTTCCTAAACGGCCTGAATCTTATATTATTTGACTTCCCTTGCTTTTGATATTATTTATATAGTTTTTTGACATAGTGCCCTATTTATATGTTTATATAGTTTTTTTAATTATTAGCATCATATCAATCACTGAACAAATAGCGAACTAGCAGGGTGTAGGACGGGGGAACCGGATCATAACCGATCAACGATTACGTTATCAGTAGATTACGACCGACGCCCGACCTTGGTAACCGCAGTTACTTATAGTAGGCCCGGCCATCGACCCGGACGTCGATGTACTGCCCTGGCGTGATCTGGGCGCCCCGTAAACGATCGTAGACCGCTAACAGCGTACCGACCTGCTGGCGACTGCTGTTACTGGCTAGATTAAACTTAATGAAGTACGGCTGGCCGCTGAGGCGGACGTCTAGCTCATTGCTACCGGCCGGAAGTGTCATGTTGTCTATCGCCAACTTACGCGCCTGGAGCTGGGCGATGACCGTCAAGATAAAGTTACTATTATCGCTCGTCAGGGCTTGGTGGCGTAAGCTGATCCTGAGTGAGCTGTCATCGGTGACCAAGGGTAAGTGGAGACTGCTCAGATTGGCTAATTGCGAGCCGGTTAGCAGCGCCGTACCACCGGCGTCCAAGGCGTAGCTGCCGTTGGTAGTCGCTATGATCAAGACCGGTTCAGCATTGGTAATGGTCAGTGTCACCCGGTGCGTTAACAACGGTAACCCGACGTGAATGGTAGCGATTTCCGGGAATTGGGCGGCTAATTGATTAGCTAAATCGGTGGTGCTGACGGTGATCTTATTACGATTGAAGACTGAGCTGGCTAGAATCCTACTGGCCGCCGCGGCGTAGACTTGCTGGTCCTGGAGTACGGCTGGGCCGGCAGTCGGCGCCCGGACGATGACCCGTGGCTGGGTCGACAGCGTGCTGACGTAGCCCAGACAGATCAGGCCGGTAACCAACAATGTAGCGAGGCCGAACCGCTGACGCCAGTAACGACTGGCGGTCCGGGCGTGTTCGGCGGTTTCACTGCGAGCTAGCTGCCGGCCGGTTTTAAGCAGCTCATCGGAGCGGCGCGAATAATACGAAAAGGCCGAGGGCCGCTTATCTGCCAAACGTGATACCCGCTGGCGACTCGAACTTCCTACTGCTGGTTTTTTATTTTTACGAAACATACAGCCAGCTACTTGTGACCGATCTTTATCAGGATCCGAGCCAGGCGCTCGGCTGCATCCTGGTGCGCCAGACTGTGTAGTTTCTGGCCCATCAGCGCCGCCGGCCGGGGCTGCTTAAGCAGTTGGCTGATAGCTCGGGCTAAGAAGTTGGCGTCGGCTTGCATGGCGGCCTCATCGACCACCACCGCTGCCCCGGCATCGGCCAGTACCTGGGCGTTCTTGAGCTGATGACCGCCCGTCAGAAAGGGGCTCGGTACCACGATACAGGCCTTACCTTGAACACTGAACTCAGCCAGGTTAGTCGCCCCTGCCCTCGTTACCACCACATCGGCGGCGCCGCTGTAGCGGTAGAGATCGGTCAGATAACCCTTGACCTGGACCCGGGCAAAAGCCGCCGGCTGCAAGGCCTCGCGGTAGCTGGCCTGGGCGGCGACTTCATTGGCCCGCCCTACCCCATGCACCAGCTGTAAATCGGGAAATTCAGCCAGCAGATGCGGGGCGATTTCAATCATGGCCTTATTAAGCCGCTGGGCACCCAGGCCGCCACCGATCACAAATAAGATCTTGGCGGCCGCCGGCAGTTTACTCTCTTGGCGATACTGCCGCTTGAGCGCCGGCGTGACCGCTACGAAATCGCCTACCAGCGGGATACCGACACTGACGGTTTTGGCGGCCGGATACGGGTAAACGTCAGCCGGCAAGGCAACGGCGTGCAACCGGGCCCAGCGAGCAATCAGGCGGTTGGCCAGCCCCGGGATGGCGTCGGAGTCGTGGGTTACGAACGGGATACCGAGTTTGGCCGCGGCCAGGCCGACGGGCACGCCGACAAAGCCACCTTTGATAAAGATGACGTCCGGCCGCAGGCGCTTGAGTAAACGATAACTCTGGGCCAGCCCGGCTAAGACATAAAAGCCGTCGCGGACGTTAAAGAACAGCGTCGGCAGGTCCAACCACTGGCGTAAGCCCTCGCCGTGATAGCGCCGGAATTTGCCAGCCCGAACGCTGTAGACGTAATCGATGTTGCCGTCGGCGGCTGGGATATCAGCCAGACGATCACCCTTCTGACCGATGTAGATCAGTTCGCTGGCGGCGTCAAGCCGCTTCAGCTCATGCGCGACCGCTAGGATCGGGGTGATATGCCCCCCGGAGCCGCCGCCGGTCATGACGATTTTCATAGCTTGGCCTTCCCTTTAGATCTGCGTTAGTAGCAATTGATGAACGGTAAACAGTATAGCTTGAAACCTGGAACACCAGCCCAACGGCCGCCGCCACGAAGACGACGCTGGTGCCGCCATAGCTTATCAGCGGTAAGGTGATGCCCTTGAGCGGCAACAGGCCGATCATGGCGCCGATGTTAATGATTGCCTGGACGCTCAACCAGGCCAGGACCCCGCAGACGACTAATCGGCTGAAATCATCCGGCGCCCGCTCGGCGATGGTCTTGATGCGGCTAAAGAACGCCGTCAGCAAGCCCAGTAAGATCAAGCAGCCGATAAAGCCGAACTTCTCGGCATAGATGGCGAAGATGGAGTCATTGGCGGCTTCCGGGAGATAGCCGTAAGCCTGGACGCTACGCCCCAGCCCCAGACCGATCATACCACCGGAACCGACGGCGATCAGCGCTTGGCAGGCTTGATAACCAGCGTCCTGACAGTTTGATTCAGGGTGTACGAAGGTCGCCAGCCGCTCGCGCCGATACTGGGACGGTAGGATGACCAAGGCCGCACCGATGGCCAGGATCCCGACCACCAGCGCCAAGCGCTTGAGCGGCAGACCGGCCACGAAACACATGCCACCGACGATGGCGATCAGGACGGCCATCGAACCGAGGTCACTTTGGGCGTGCAATTTCTGGGGACCGGCGATGACGATACCGGCTACCAGGACGGCGATCAGCAGCGGCTTGAGGGTCTTATTGAAGTCATCGAGCCAGCCACGGGCGATCCGGTCGGTAAAGAACCCGGCTAAGGCCAACAAGGCAGCAAACTTAACGATTTCTACAGATTGAAACGACAGACTACCGCCCAGGCGTACCCAGCGGTGCGCCGGATAATCCGGATTGACCGGTAAGGCGAGGGCTAATAACGTGGCCACACCGGCTACGATCAACAGCGGTCGAGCCAGCTGGCGCCAGACACTCAGCGGAATCTGAGCGGTGGCCGTAAAGGCGATCAGACTCAGAAAGATGGCCAGCAGCTGCTTGCCGACGTAGTGCGATGTACTGACGTGACTGGCTTGGGCCAAAGCCGGACTGATCGAGTAGACGACTATCAGGCCGATCGATAGCAGTGTGGCGCATAAGATGATCAGCCAGTAATCGGGCCGGTGCTTGCGGCCGAGGGCTGACACACCAGGCACGTCCTGACGGCCGTGACCGCGCAGACCGGCGACCGGGCGACGACGGACGCTGCTTGGTTGCATGACTACGTACTCCTGCCCAGCAGGAAGACTAGCAGACCGATGACACTACTGACCTGCCCTAAGATCCAGAAGCGCATCGTGACCTTGGTCTCGGGCCAACCGATGGCTTCGAAGTGATGGTGAATCGGCGACGATAAAAAGACTTTTTTGCCATTCCGCAACTTACGCGATAAGCGGTTGATGATGACCGACCCGGTTTCCATGATGTAGACGGCGCCGATGACCGGCAAGACATAGATAGTGTCGGTCTGCATGGCGATCACGCCTAGGGCCGTACCGAGGGCAAAAGCGCCGACATCACCCATGAAGAAGCGGGCTGGAAAGATATTGAACCAGGTATAGCTCAGCAGCGCGCCGACGACCGTCAGGCAGAATGTCGCCAGCGCATACTTGCCTTCGATAGCGCAGATCATGGCGTAGGCCGTGAATGACGACGTCAACAGGCCGCCGGCCAGGCCATCGAGGCCATCGGTGATGTTGACCGAGTTGGCCGTCGCCACGACGACTAACCAGAATAACGGGATGATCAGAATCCCGACCTCCAGATGGTGCATACCGGGCAAGCTGATGGTGTGGACGTTTAATTTGTAGTAGAACCAGATGCCGCCGATTATCGCTACCAGGCTGTACAATCCGAATTTGATACTAGCCTTCATACCGGCGATCTTGCTGGTACCACGGATGTTCATGACGTCGTCGATCAGGCCGATAGACCCGGCTCCCAACATGCCGGCCAGTGGTAACCAGGTCTGGCCACGGTCCAGATTAGCTAAGATAGTGACGATGACGATGGCCGTGATAAAGATCAGGCCGGCCATATTAGGTACGTTGCGGTGATGTTTGGCGGCGTGCAATTTGGCATAGACGGTGGCTGCCCCGCCCGACCAAGCATCGGTCCGGGCTTTCTTCCACCACTCATGCTTATAGGCCAGATCGGTAAAGATCGGCGTTAGCAACATGCTGAAAGCAAAGCCGGCAAAAGCCAGCAGCAGCATGTGTATCAGTTCCCCGGTCGAAATAGCAAAAGTGAATGTGTTCATAGCAAGAAGTTTTTTATTTTTAGTCTTTGATTATTTACTTATTATACGCGCTAAACCGCTGTTTTACCAGCGTTCGGCCGGCCATTTACCTGGTTTTAGGTGTCACTAATGACTCGTCGATCAGGGTGTGGGCGATCGAGCCGAAGATCGGTTGGGCCGCGGCCGTACCGGCGTAGCCACCATTAGTCGGCTGGTTGACGAAGACAGCGATCACGTATTGCACCTTGTCGCCACCGACGAACCCCAGATAGGTGCCGTTAAACTTGTCGTCGTAATAACCACCGCCCGGCTTGGCAATCTGGGCAGTACCGGTCTTTCCGCCGACTATGTAGCGTGATTGGTCAAAAGCCGGCACGAAATTATGTTTCTGGACGACGTTCTGCATGAGCGGGATCAGCGCTTGGCTGACTTTCGGTGACACGACATTACTGGCCAGGACCTTACTTGCAGTTTTGACAGTGCTACCGTCGGCAGCAATCGACTGGTCGACCAGGTGCGGCTGGTAGTAGGTGCCACCATTGACGGCCGCCGCCATGGCGCCGGCCATCTGGATCGGCGTGGCCGTCATGGCCTGACCAAAGGTCGTGTTGGCGTAGGTCAGGTTGATACCGGCGCCGTTATCGCTGTTACTCGGTACGTAACCGGTGGCCTCGTAGCCCTGCTCGATACCGGTGGCCTTACCGAATAAGTAGTGATTGACCATGTAGTCGTGCCAGGCGGCCCGGGCTTTATCGTTAATGCTACCGCCACCGAGCTGCATCAGTTCCCAGGTGGCGCCGGTGTTAAGTGATAAGTTCAAGATATCGGCGATACTGCGCGTGCCCGAGCCGCCGTCTTCTTCGATATTAGTAATCCGGAAGCCGTTGACCAGCCAGAAAGACGGGTCATAGTAGGTAGTGTTCGGCGCAATGACACCCTTGTCGAGGGCGGCTGCGGTAGTCAGAGTCTTCATGATGGAGCCGACTTCGATCGGCTCGGTCACGGCGGCGTTGCTGAACAACTTACCGTCTTCGACGGCGGCGTATTTGGCAGGGTCGTAGCTCGGGAAATTAGCCATGGCTTTAACGGCGCCGGTAGCCGGGTCGAGCACGACGGCACTGGCCCCACTAGCTTTGGTGCTGGCCACGGCCTTCTGCAAAATCGTCTGCAACTGCTGCTGCATGGCCAGGTCGAGCGTCAACACCAGATCGTTACCACTTTTAGCCGGCACTTCGATATTATCGGGACTAGCCGCCAGCGGTATCCCCTGGCCGTCAGTAATCGCCCGTAACTGGCCCGACTCACCCTTGAGCTGCCGGTTCAAGGCTTGCTCCAGGCCATAGCGGCCGGTACCGGTCTCATCGACAAAACCAAGTAATTGAGCCGCCAGATCACCCTGTGGATAGGTTCGATAGTCTTGGCCTTGGGTACCGACGCCGCGTAGCTTGGCGGCCAGTAACTGCTTACTCTGGCCGTCACTCAGGTGTTTACCAAGCACCACGTAGCGCGTATGTTTGGTCTGTAATAAAGCTGCTATTCTGCTGGCACTGCCACCCAGGACAGCACTGACTTTAATAGCTTCGGCTTCCGGATCCTTGACGTACGTCGGATCGGCGTAGGCGGTATATAGTTTCTGATTAAGCACGATCGGTACCAGCGCGCCGCCGTCACGGGCCTTGATGATGCCGCGGTTAGCCGGTATCTCGTACTGCTTCAACTGGTGGCTGAGGGCGGCGTTCTTATAGTGGTTATAGCGGATGATCTGCACGTAAAACAGCCGCACACCGAAGACGGCGACGATTATCAGTAGCGCCGCGTACCACAACCGGACACGGCGAGCCCCGAGTGCACTGGCAGGATCGCTGTTTTTGTTAGATGTAGCCAAAGCCATTAGCAGTATTATACGCTAATTCTGTAAGGTGTCAGATGGAGCTACCGAAACCAGATTCTTGGCAATGGCGCTATTTTGGGCCCGTGATAAGGACTGCAGTCGAGCCGAAGCCACTTCCAGGTTGTTGTGATCACTTTTGAGCTGAGTCTGTTGCTGCTGCAGATTGCTGATCTGGTAGCCATAGGCATTGGTCTTGGTTACCTGTGTCAGGTACACCAGCCCTAGGACGCAGGCTAAGACAATCAGAATGATAGTGTTGCTCACCGGCCCCAGGCGAGTGTCGCTAGCCCGGAAATTGACCGAGTTACGGCCCTGCACGGGGTACCTGGTCCGGTTCATAGCCAAGCTACTGGAATATGTCATAAATGTATCATTCTTGTTTATATTTGTTTTGTGTTTTGGTGACCGGCGCTGGCAGCGCCTTCGGAACGTGGTGCCGGCCCACTTATTTTTAGAGGACCGGCTCCGAGCTTACAGTCGCTATAGAAAGTAGTTTAGACTACTTTGACGACGACTTTGTAGGCGCGGGAGTTGCTTTTGACCTGGATTGGCATGCTAATCCCTTTCTGTTTATTTATTTTTAACTGCGACTCGTAACTTGGCGCTACGGGCTCGCGGATTGGAAACTAATTCTGGTGGTCCGGCTACAACCGGGCGTTTGGTAAGAAGTTGTAGCTCGGCGTCATAACGATCGCCACTGGCGTTGGCCATGAACTGTTTGACCAGGCGATCTTCGAGGCTATGGAAGCTGATGACCGCTAGCCTGCCCCCGGGGGCCAGTAAATTAAGCCAGAGCGGTAAACTACGCTCCAGTAATCCCAGTTCGTCATTGACGGCTATGCGCAATGCCTGGAAAGTTCGGGTGGCCGGGTGGACACGGCTGTGGCCGGGCCAAGCTCGTTTGACAACTTCGGCCAACTCGGCGGTAGTACTGATCGGTCGGGCGGCGACGATCAGATCGGCGATGCGTTTACTTTTGGGCTCTTCGCTATAACGCTTCAGGATCGAGGCGATCTGCTCCGGTTCCCAGTGATTAACTATGTCACTGGCTGTCAGGGCCTGCCGTTGATCCATGCGCATATCGAGCGGGCCGCTTTCGCTGAACATGAAGCCGCGATCGGCGTCGTTCAGGTGTGGTGATGATACGCCAAGGTCGGCCAAAATAATGTCATACGTCTCGCCTGCGGCACTTAGATCTAGGCTAGCCGTCAGGAAGTCAGTGTGAATGAGCCGTTCACCAGCGTCAAACTGCCCTTGCAATACTGCGTGGGCATGATCGTCGCGGTCAACTAGGGTGGTCCGTCGTGGGGCGTCGGTCCGTTTTAAAATCGCGGCGGCATGGCCACCATAGCCCGCGGTCAAATCCAGGAGACGATCGCCTGGGGCCGGGTCTAGGTACTGCAATACTTCGGATAGTAAGACGGGAACGTGTAACGGAGCGTTTTGGTTTTTGTTTTGGTGCATCTATTCTTTTGATCTTTTTTGTTTTTGAATACGAGATCACCTATTCAGCAGTCAACTGTTTGTTTTTTTGTAGTTTTTGTTTTTGTGTAAGATTCTCAAACATGTATGTCAAGAAGGTAAAATGCGATTTTAAAAATCGGCGAACTTCTTACTGAATGAGAATCCAAAAGTTTTTTGAGAGACTTATGTGTGAGGTGGAGTTTTGGGAGGTGTTTTAAAAGGTACGAGGGTTTTTATCCTGGTTACCCCAAGGTGCCAGTGTTGACTGCCGAATAGCTAAACTCGAAAGTTTTGATATTCGGATTGTGTTTCCAAATTGTTAAGGAGCGCTAACTTAGGCGGGTTATTTTTTGGCTTCGGCTGGGCTGAGTAAGCGCCAGTACTGACCGACACCGACAGCCACAAGATCGCGGTCGAGTCCAGCGTAGTCCAGCAGATGCTGTTCCAGCGTGATCCGGCCCTGCTTGCCATCCAGACGCATCTCTATCTTGCCCATTCGGAACTGTACGTTCAGATCGGCAATCCGTTCGTCTAGAATGTCGCCGGCCAGCCGAGGCTCAACCAGATTATTCCAGACGTCTAACGGGTAGAGGTGCAAGTACCTACCGAAGCCTCGGGTGACAACTGCTCCGCTAGCGAAGCGATCACGAAGTTCCGGCGGTATGGTTAACCGACGCTTATCGTCAAGCTTGCGTTCGAAGTAATCTACCGTGGCCATAGTTTTGTACCTGGCGGTGTTCCCTGTAAGTTACTAGTGGTTTTTGTTTTATATTTCGGGAGCTCTTTTGTGCTACCTAATGTTACCCACTGACAATACAATACTACCCACACTCACCCCCTGCAATACATAATCTAGATAAAAGGTGGTGTTTTTGACACCACCTTAGTGCTTACGCTTATACTCTCGTTATTTTTTTACGTCAGCCAAGGTTGTTGTGAGCTGGTCACCAGGGATAACTACAGTCTCGCCGGGTTCCATGCTGTTAGCTCCACCTACCTGTGCACCTATTTCAGAAGCAACCGTCATGGTGTCTTTAGCTCCAAGCTTATTGGCAACTTGAATCGGGTTCACGTCAGTTGGTTCGATAGTGTATGTCGTGACGCCTTTCGGATCAATGCCCTGCTCTGTCAGATGACCGCTCAAATTAGGTTGGCTGAACTCATTACTTTCCTGATTGATATGATGAGCTTTCTCAATACCCTTGAATATAGGGTGGAAGAAAGCAGCTACGGCTAAGCCGCCTGCTAATAGTGCGCGACGCTTTGTGTAATTAGGTAGTTTCTCGGACATTTAGTAATTCCTTTCGAGTAACTAATAGCGGCCGGTACGGCCGGGGGTACGCTGGGTGGCGTTGTAACTGACGTAATGGGGGCCGGCTTCTTGGCGTTCCAAGCGCATCTGGTTCTCATCCCCGCTCTGACTATTGATGGCGTAGGCTGGCGCCAGCAGCGCGGCTTTTAGAGGGCGCTCCGGCATTTCCACCAGTCCGGCCAAGGTAGCGATAGTCATCAAGGCGAAGCCCAACTGCCGACTTACATTGGCTAAATCTTTATTGTTAATTTTTATTTTTTGTGACATTACTATATTACATTAGCAAATAGTAGGCTTCTTGTCAAGCTTATGCTTATCTTTACAAGAGTTTGGCTAAGGCGTCAACGATTGCCTCGGCATCATGGCGGATCAGTGAGCGCACGATAAGGTTATCGTTGGCATTACGGCGCATAGGTCGGTGGGAGAAAAAAGCTCCGCCGACAGCAACATAGCTAGCTCCGGCTAGCGCCTCCCGGTTGACCGGCACCGGGTATTCGGCCTCTAGGGCATATTTTCGGAGAAGTTTCGGCGATGGTTGGTCGGTATTATAAAAGACATAATCGAGCACTCCGGACGCCGTCAGGCGTTCGATTTCCTGAGCGTAGTCGTGCACGGCAAAATCGGCCGTATGATTCGGCTTGTTAACCAAATTGCAAACGAAGGCGACTTTGGCCTTCGTAGCTTGCAGGGCGGCGGCCACGCCCGGAACGATCAAGGCCGGTGCCAGCGAGGCATACAGATTGCCGGGGGCGATTACCACAAGATCGGCGGTCATGATGGCAGCCGAAGCGTCGGCTAAGATAGTCGGCGGCCTGGTAAATGATAATTCTGGCCAAGCCTTTGGCGCTATGGTATTGAGCTCGATGGCTCGTTGGCCGATGACAGTGCCCTGGCTGGTAGTCATCACTAACTGACAATCATCAAGCGTCATCGGTAGCACCCTGCCCTTGATCTGCAAGATATCGCCCGCTAAGCGGACACCGTCTTCAAAATCTTGGGTCATCAGCTCGACGGCGCTCAGAAATATATTACCGAATGAATGACCGGCCAGCAGATTTCCTTCGGGAAAGCGGAAGGTAAAAAGGTCGCGTAGTTCCGGCGCAGCGTCACTCAGCGCGACCAAGCATTGGCGGACATCGCCCGGCGGCAGCACGCCCATTTCGTCGCGTAGGACACCGGTGGAACCACCGTCGTCGGCCATATTGACCAGGGCCGTGATATCGGCGGGCAATTTTTTTAAAGCCTGAAGAAGCGTGTAGCTACCGGTACCACCGCCGATAAGGGTAATCTTTGGCGGATCAGGAGATTTCGCGTCAGTCATCCGTACTATGGTAGCAGATTATAAGTGCTGACAGACAAGCTTAGACGTCTAATACGACGGGGTCGCCGGTTTTGAGCACTACGAAGGTGATGTCGTTCTTGGCGAACAATTGTTCCATGGCGGCGAACATCTGGTCGCGGGCTTCAGGGCGCCAGTGCCAGTCGTGGATTGGCAAGATATATTTCGGCTTAAGCTTCAGGGCCAGATTGACGGCCGTTATCGTGCTACCCCAGGGTGCCGTGATAGGTAGCGCCAGGACCGATCTGGATTCATTGAAGCTGTGACTGTCGCCAGGGTTACTCAGGAGGTCCAGATAATGAACGCCTATTTGTTCTGGCGTCGGAAACAATGGCTCGACGGACTCGTGCGGAGCCTCAAAGAAAGTAATGCCATCACTGGAATCGCTGGTGGCGGTGATGTCTTCTTTTTCGAGCAGATCGACGACGTCGGCTGGCGCCGTGATTTTGACGGCTGGGAACTTGGCGACCAGCGCCTTCATGAGCTTCATGCTGATATGATCAGCGTGGCTGTGGGTAATGATTATGTCATCCAAGAGTTCTAACCCATCGACATCCAAGGCGCCTTCGCTCATCACGCCGGGATCAAACAGCGCCGTTCTGTGTATGGGGGCAGACATCTCTACCAGTAAGCACGAGTGCTCGAATTTCGTTAACTTCATGTTTGGGCTCCTATGGTTGTAAGCTTTTAGTCTACTCGACTAAAGCTGACAAGCCTGTAATAAAACCGCTAGCTAATTACTTTTTCTTGCGGTCTTTGCGATCGTGATAGGCCAGTTGGCGGCGCAGCTGGTCAAGCCTGACGATCTTGTCTTCGAAGGGCTTAAGTAAACTGGAGTACTGCCAGTTCGGCGTCAAGATATGATCTAATTTATCCTGGCTTATCAGGTATTCGGCGAGGCTGAAGAAGTCGCCGTCACCGGACACGATGATGGCTTTGTCGTAATTGGGCATTTCCTTCATGGCGTAGAGCACCAGTTCGGCGTCGACATTGCCCTTGATAGTCGGCTTGTCTTTAACCTCTTTGATCTTTTTGCCGTCGACGACCTCGGCGGTGACCGTTTTGGTATCGGTTTTGGCTGTGTTCGGCTCGGGGGTATCGTGGTACATATTAGAAACGTCGACGGTCGGTTTGAGCACGATCAGGTAGCCTAACTCGTGCATGTGCTCGTACAGGGCTTCGTTTTCGCTCATGTAGCCGATGAACAGATAAGCTTGCGTCACGTTATAGGTATCACGCAGATATTCACGGAAACGGCGCCAGTCAAGCTTCCAACCCATGCGCTGCGTGCCTAGGTTCAGGTTCTGACTATCGACGAAGGCGAAAGTAGTCGGTTTGGTAGAGCGGCGTCTCATTACGCTAAGTGTAGCAAGAAGTTGCAATACTGCGCTATAGCCGCAGCGTCCGCCGGCTAGGTACCTGGTACGGTGCCTTGAGCCGTTCTTGTAAATATCGTAGCTGCCAGACGATACAGACGGTCGCCGGCAGATAGATGATCGCCACCAAGCCCAGCGGCTGGTGAAGGCTGTCGGTCAACCGTCCAAGCTTCGGCATGACCGCCGTGACTCGTCCGACAATTTGTGATGCTGCGACGACGCTATCGGGCTGAGCGTTGTGATCACCCTGGGTCACTACGGTCCGCGCCTGCCTGTCGATCGATCGTAGCCGGTGGCTGACGATCATGGCGTTATCACTACGGTAGCTGATGACTTGGCCGACCCGTAGGTCACTGAAGTTCTGGGGATGGACCAGTAAGGCGTCGCCGACACCGATCGCCGGTACCATACTGCCGGTTTGGACGCCGAGCAGCTTGATATGTTGGGTATGCATGACCCAGACGCCAAGTAGCAGTAAGGCGCTCAGGCCTAGCACTATGGCTAGTGCTAGGCCGCGCAGACCCCAGATGACGATACGCCACAGGGTGGTCATTATAGGACCGTCACTCCGGAGAAGCTGAGGTCGATGGAACCGATAGTGGCACTCGGACCGACGAAAGCGTCTTTAGCCATCGATACTTGCAGAATGTACTGGTAGGTATTGGCGGCGAAGAGTACCACCGGGGTAGTCAATGGGTAGCCGCCGCTGGCGCTGCTGTCGATCAGCGTCTGTAATGGAATCGTCATATTCTGGGCACCATTGGTCGTCGACGTCAGGTGGACCAGGACTTTGCTGAGGTCGACATTATCGGTATTGGTGGGGGTGCTGCTGACGGCAAGCTTGAGGGATAGAGCGGTGCCGCCAGCATTCTTGAGAATAATGGAGTAGCCGTTGGCCGGCGCTAAGGATCCGCCTGGAATAACATTGGCAAAGGTGAACCCGGATTGCGAGTTGGAAAAGGTCGTACCATCTTGGCTGACCAATAGATTGGCGGTGGCAGTCTGGATAGTGCTACCGGTGAACTTCGATTGTTGACTCTGTAAGGCCGCGTAGGTGACGCCGGTTACCAGGCCGAGCGTGAGGCTGATGATGAGGCTGGCTCGGGTGATTGGTTTGATGATAGATTTGCGCTGCATACTGACTCCTTTAGTTAAGTCGCTGTAGCATGGCAGACACTCGGCTGGAACGTCAAAAGTTTAATTGGCTGATTTAATAATTGGCGGCTACCACAAAAACACTGGCATTTTGGCTGATCTGTTAACTAAGCATCAGCTGTTTGGCAAAAGTTTTAATAATTCAGGCGCCGTATTTGGCAGTGATAGCTAAGATATCGGTACCATAGGCCTCGGCTTTTTTGGGACCGAAACCGGGCGTGCCGATTAGCTGGCCGGGCGTTTGGGGCGGCGTGGCGGCCAGGGCGACGAGCGTGGTGTTGTGAGCGATCATGAAGGGCGCGACGCCGTCGGCCTTGGCGCGGGTCAGGCGCCAAGCTTTCAGCTCATCAAACAATTCATCGTTTACTTCTATGGCTATTTCGCCGCTGGCGGTTAACTGCTCTTCGGCGATATCGTCGGTCTGGTCAGCTAGTTCAGCTGAGGCCCGCCTGAGAGCAGCGTCGAAGTCAAAGATTTCCGGATGCATCGTAAAAGCCACCCGGTTGACACCCTGCAGATACAGTCCGTCGAGCGACCGCACCCGCGACAAAGCGACGTAGCCCATGCCCGGCGTAAAGGCTTTGCTGAGGTCGACTTCGGCGGCGTCGAGGCTCATGCCCTGGCTCTTGTGGATGGTGATGGCCCAGGCCAGACGTAGCGGCAACTGCGACACTTCGGCGCGGATCTTGCCATCTTCGTTGATGTTCCAACTGTGCGGCTCGACGTAGATAGTCCGGCCGTTCATCAGTTCCACGACCGGCTTTTCGCCGCTGAAGCCGACGACGTTACCGCGACTGCCGTTGACGAAGCCCTCGGCAAAATTGTTGGCCACGAACATGACTTCGGCACCGACTTTCAGCTCCAGCACTTCTGGTGCCAGGACGCTTTTGGTCAGGGCCTCGAGCCGGGCTTTAGCACCTTTGGTCTCCATCTTGAAGGTCTTGCCCTTGGTGGTCAAAGCGTTCAGGTGCTGCTTGTTGATACCCTCGACGTCGACGTTGTGGGCGTACAGCCTGGTAAGCACCATGTCGGCCGGCGGTTTTTTGCCCATCCGCTCGCCGACTATCATCCGGTGCTCATCGCCGAG
>JBBRLU010000014.1:0-21159 GCA_038231175.1 Saccharimonadales bacterium (SeqCode)
CGACTACCTCGTCAAATCCCAAGTCGTCATCGCCGACGTCGTCGACCGCGTCAAACACCACCTCAACATCAACTAGCCCTCCCACTGCCCACTAGCAGGGCAGCTTATTGACATATATTAAAGCTTATGCTAAAATCTATTATTATGAAAGCCGAAGTTCTAGCCTCACAAGAATTGGACCAACCACCTTTAATAGCTGTTGAGACCCTTGAACAATCAATTGAACGTTTATGGTCCACTTCAAAGCTGGAGCTTGTTGATCCTATGAACGACCCAGACTTTTCATATTTCAATTATGCCCAAAATGCAGACGGTAATCGATGGATGAGGGTCTTGTCCCAGCCTGATGACTCACGTCGGATTGATCTTGGTAGTGTTGAGGATACATCCCTTTTTACCGATTTGAAACAAGCTGCCGCCAACGACAGGAATCTACTAGAAAGTTTGTCGAAAAGGGCTCGTTGGTGGGAAACAAGTTATAAAAATCTCAGTGAGAAAGTCACAGATGGCGTCAAAGAACGAATTGTCGTTGAGGACCAAACACACTCTTTAGAGCTATTTAATCTCCATGAATCAGCATTAACGGATAAAGAAGTCCAAGACTTTGAGCATGCTATGGAAGCTGTAGTAAAATTAAGTCAAGGCAAAGCCATGAGCCGTATAAAAGGTATTGTAGTGTTAGGTAAGGATAGCTTTCCAGAACGAGTAGCTGGATCGTTCGGCAGCTCGAACCGTATCTTAGTCATCAATCTTGATGCAATGAGGGATGACCAGCATTATCAGGACGACCACCCTGAAGCATCTACTCGGTACCATCGTTTTTTTAGGAACAAAGCTACGCCGTCAGTAATTGAAATTATAGTTGCCCATGAATTGGGACATGCTTTGGATGTACATAAAACTCAAGAGGCTGTAAACCTTGATTTGGATGTCAGCTCAGCCACAATTCACTTAGGCACTGAGGTCCAGGGAGTATCAGCTTTTCAAAACAGTTTTGGGTGGAACCTGCACCATGTTGAGCGCAGGGATTATGATAATAGTAATACCTGGAAATTAGATGATGCAAAAGCATCAGAGAGCGGTGAATTACCGATGACCAACTATGGTACAACAGCACCAGAAGAAGATTTTGCTGAAACGTTTGCCATCATGGCCCTTGGTGGTGACACGAGTACTGCCCCTAGCAGAGAAAGACTTGTACGTAAAACTATTGAAGCTATTGAGGGCGAATATGCCGTGAACGATCTGAAAGTTTCCTATTACAACGGTCAAACAAGCGAGCCAATAACCGCACGCCTCAAGCCCGTGTATAAAGCTGCCGCCTACAGTAAAAAATAGAGCACTATTAAATTGACAATACAAACACCTTATGCTAACATATGAATATAAATTAAACCTATAACAAAAATGTCACACGCTAAAACTAACCCAATCTATGATACAGTTCCTCAGCAGCGTCAAGGAGATCAACTTGAATTATCTGCTAACCAAGCGGTTACGTTGTATCCGGAATATATTCCATCAGGAATACCAGAGCTAGCCGCTGTTATCCAAACAGCAAACATGTCAAATGCCGATTATTTCAAAGAAAGCGGTGAGTCTGTAGATTGCTTAATGGTCGTTGATATGCGTTCAGTACCGCTGTCTAACGTTCCTGGGTACAAAACCTTTGCTGATCAGTATGTCACCGAAACAGCAGAGTATATGTTAATTGACTATGCTAATTTAGATTTCAAGAATAACCAGGGCTTCAAAGCGCTTCGGGCTGGAGAATCATTTGATTATGGTCGTCCCACTGACCGAACCCCAAGCTCAGACAAGAAAAGTCGCTTTCAGGGCGCTAGTTCTTCTACGTCCCGCAATCACTTTAATATTTCTATTGGCACCAACGGCGAAGTCACTGTAATGGACTTGGGCTCAAGCAATGAAACAACCATATTAACCGGCAAGAATGCCCAGGAGGCCTTGCAAGATAATGATCGTCAGCTTAAGTTGTTAGCAGCCGCTCCAGCAATTGGACAGACAGCCCTAAAAATCGAATTAGATAACTTTGAGGTAGAGACGGGGACTTCCCGGGCAATAATTTTAGAAGAAGCCGAGCTAACACACCTCAAAGACGCGGCCTACGATCCTAATCAGCCTCAATTGACCCGTGAATTATTATTGCAGTACCCTCAGCTCGAGGCCAAAGGCGGTCTGCGTATCGGTAATCATGATTTCATGTTCAGTGGCGTTGTTACGGGTAGAGGGGAACGTAAACACGCTGTCGCTTACGTTAAAGATGACGCCGGTAAAGTTTCGCCCCGCCTGTTTTATAAGTCTATGAGCGATGGAGGCTGGCGAGTAACAGCAGGAGTCTACGAGGACGGTGTCTATTCAAAGGGCGAAGATTCTAACGATGGTGGCTATGTCCAACTGACCAAGCCGGTAGAAGAAATAGTCCAGTATCTAGAGATGACCGAAAAAAATGGTTCGGCTACCATTGATATGGATAATGTTCGAAGCTTATTTATGCTGAAGAGTCTGGAGCAGCAAGGTCTTAATAATTTTGATTCAGAAGTCAAAGCTACTCGGCTCGATGGCCGTAAAAGTAGAGCGTTGTATGAGGCTTACCAACCAGGAGTAGGCTACACAAAAGATGGTATTCAAGCTCGTCGTGAATTAGCAAAAGTTGAGTTACCAAAGGGCTTTGAACCAGCGTTTGACACAGTCGAACGTCAGTACCGGACTACTCACAGCTTGGCTGGTAAAACTAACTATAAGGTCTTTGCAGCAAAACTCAACGGACGCGCTATTGAATGGCACATGGCTGAAAGCGAACAAGGTGACGTTTGGATCGATAAAATAGCCTACAAAGATGCTGACATTAATTCATATGGTACTGCCAGTGAAGTTATCTTGGCCGGTGCCCTTAGCACTAAGCCTTACGAATATAAGAGCCAGTTGAATAATATGAATGAAGGCCTAGACTACCTGCAAGTTAACTCGCAGGCCTACGTTCGCATGGCGCCTTTTTGGAACAATCTAGCTCCAATCCAGCGTTATAAACAAAATCGTCGTCAGTAGTATTACACAAAAAAAGCCGCTCAGGTCCGAGCGGCTATTTTTTGAAGACTAATGTTACTAGACGACAGTAACTTCAGTACGAGGCACGGTGCGCCCACTAAAGGTGCGGACTTTGCGAGTAGTGTACTTAACAATTCCATCGCGGTCGGCGTGGATGGTGAAGTTGCGGCTGACTTTGGTGCCGACGCCGCCGCGCTTGCTCATGCCGACCTGGCGAACGATTACCATGCCGACTCTGACTTTTTCGCCACCAAAGAGCTTGACGCCCAGGCGCTGGCCGGGTGAGTCGCGGGTATTTTTGGCGGTACCGCCAGCTTTCACGTGTGACATAGGGTTGTATCCTTACTGTTTAGCTATTATGAGGAGCTGGCGGGCGACGTATTGGTCTGGTCTGAAGTAGATCAGCTCATCGTTCCCGGCGTGCTCAAAACTTATTCGATTATAGCCCAGATCGCCTATCTGGTCAACCAGGGGCAGGAATTTAAACGGCTGCGGGCCATTCTTGGTGGCCCAGGCCGGAATAGCTAGTGCGAAGCGGGTGCCAGACGGTACTTGAGTATGGATGTTGCGTAAGAATTTTTTAATGATTAAGTTGCAATCAGCAACAGTCTGGGCCAGAGCTTCAGCGGCTGGGGCGCTAGTGAAAGGTTTTCCAAGATAGGTTTCGCCGGCCACATAATGCAGCGGCATCTCCCAGACAAAGTTGGTGGCGTCGCCTTTGGCAAGTTTGGCAAAGTCCTCGGGCAGGCCGAGGCGGTACTGTTCATTGAGCCAAGTCAGGTTAACTGCTGAGTAGTCGACCATCCGTTGTTCCAAGTCGGTGCCGTACGGCGCGTAGCCCATCAGGGCCGCTTCCTGCAGCAGCACGCCGGTGCCGCAGAAGGGGTCTAGAATAACCTGGCCGAGCGGGGCAGCGGCGGCAAGCGGGCCGACGGCCAGATTGACCAATATTTGGGCCAATTTGGGCGGCAGCATGCCGACGCGGGCGTCGCGCCTGGGGCGTTCGCGGTCGCGGTAGGTGTAGCTGTTTATATCCTGGACGGCCACCGTCTGCGCGATCACCGTGCGGTCGCCGTCGCTGACAATCACCAGTTCCAAGCCGGTCGGGCCGGTTAATTTGTTATGGTGGACCTGGGCGCTGTTGAGTTCCAACTCTTTGTTAGGGATCAGCCGGACCGAGCGCTCGGTCTTGCGGATGGCTTTCTTGAGATTCAGGCCGGTGGCCTCCAATTGGCGGAGGTTAATGTCAAAACCTTGGACGCTGAGGCCGAGCTGCAGTTTGCCTTCGGGCAAGCTGGCGACGTGGCGGGGGACGGCGTGCAGTAACTGCTTCTCGACCTGGCGCCAGTTGGCGGCCTCAAAACTGTACAGCACGCGGCATAGTTTGACGGCGCCGCCCAGGCGATCGAAGGGTAGGCCGGCCGGGTCGACATCTACCAGAACGGCCTGTGGCCCCAGGCTCGTCAGGGCGGTAGGGCCGAACAGACTTTCCAGTTCGGCCAGGCCGAGAGCCGGTTGGCGTCCGAGAGTCAGTAAACTTTGCATTGCCTTAAGTGTACCTTAAATGCGCCCGGCAGCGGTATAATGCATGCTATGGAACATACACGCCACACCGCGGCCCAGCCGGCTAAGAAGAGCCGCTGGAAATTAATCCTTAATATCGTGACCGTGGTGTTGCTGGCCCTGCTGGTCTATGGCAGCCGCGATAAGCTGAGCCAGACACTCGGTAATCTGCGCCACGTCAACGGTTGGGTACTCTTATTACTACTCCCCATCGAAGCCCTCAATTATCACGCCCAGGCGCGGTTGTATCAGCGATTGTTCAGCCTGGTAGGTACTAAGTTGGATTATTGGTATCTGTTCCGCACTTCATTAGAACTTAATTTCGTGAATCACGTCTTTCCCAGTGGCGGTGCCGCCGGCGTTTCGTATTTCGGCGTCACGGTACGCAAGGGTGATGAAGTTTCGGGCGGCAAGGCCACCCTCGTCCATGTCATTAAATTAGCCCTGACGTTTATCTCGCTGGAAGCGATCATCGCCTTCGGTCTGCTGTGCCTGGCCATCGGTAACCGCGTCAACGGCCTGTTGTTACTGGTGACGGCCACGCTATCGACGATAGTCCTGCTGGTGACGGCGGCCGTGCCGTATATCATCGGCTCCAAAGCCCGGATCAACAGCCTGTTGACCAATTCGACGGTCCTGATCAATAAAGTCGTGCACCTGGTGCGGCCGCGCAGTCCGGAAACCATTAATATGATGGGCGCTAAGCAGGCTTTTGTAGAGTTTCACGATAATTACCAGTTGTTAAAAGATCGTTGGCGCGAGCTACGAGTACCATTTATGTATGCGCTGCTGGCTAATATCACCGAGGTGGCAGCCCTGTATGTGGTCTATTTGGCATTCGGTCAGTACGTCAATATCGGGGCGGTGATCATCGCCTACTCGGTAGCTAATTTTGCCGGCCTGGTGTCGGTGCTGCCAGGCGGCGTCGGTATTTATGAAGCCCTGATGACGGCGGTCATGGCCAGTGCCGGCGTGGCGCCGGGCGTCAGCCTGCCGGTCACCGTCATGTACCGGGTGGTCAATACCATCATTCAAGTGCCACCGGGCTACTTCTTGTATCAGCGCAGTTTACGGCGTAAGAATGAAGCCGATCAAGCCAGGCTCGAGGCCGACCATGGGGCCTGATGCTCGCGACCTCAGCCTGGGTGTGACCGAGTTCGTGACGCTGCTCAACCAGACCTTCGACTTCGCTTATCCTAGCTTATTGATTACCGGTGAGCTGGCTAATCTGCGCATCAGCAAAAATAAATGGCTCTACTTTGATCTGAAAGACGACAACTCCAGCGTTAAGTTCTTTGGGACGGTCTATATGCTGCCGGGGCCGCTGGAGGATGGCATGATGCTCAAAGTGCGCGGCGCGCCGCGGCTGCATAATCAATATGGCTTCAGCGTCACGGTGCAGTCGATGCAGCCGACGGGTGAGGGTACGATCAAGCGGGCCGCCGAACTGCTGCAGGCCAAACTGCAGCTAGAGGGCCTGTTCGACCCGGCCCGCAAGCGCCGACTACCGTACCCGCCGCAGCGGATCGGCCTGATCGCTTCCGGGCAATCGGCGGCCTACGCCGATTTTATCAAGATCAGCAACGCCCGTTGGGCCGGCCTGCAGATCAGCCACATCGACGTCCAGGTGCAGGGCGAGGTTGCGCCGCAGCAGATCATCAGGGCCATCGAACAATTAAATGCCCTAGCCGAGCCACCCGATGTCTTGGTGCTGATCCGCGGTGGCGGTAGCCCGGAGGATCTGGCAGCTTTCAGCTCCGAGCTGGTGACCCGGGCCGTGGCCGCCAGCCGCGTGCCGACGCTGGTGGCGATCGGTCACGAAATCGATACCAGCCTGGCCGAACTGGCCGCCGACCAGCGGGCTAGCACACCCAGCAACGCCGCCGAACTACTGGTACCCGACCGCCGGACGGTACTCGAACAACTGACTACTGCCAGACAGCAGCTGGATTATCAGGCCCGAGTATCACTGGATCAAGCCAGGCAAGACCTCCGGGAGGCCGCCGCCGAACTACAAAATCTGGCGATGCAGAAAATCCAGTACGAGCGCCAGAAATTGTCGGGAGCCTATCGGCTATTGACGGCGCTCAACCCGGCAGCCATCGTCCAGCGTGGTTACGCCATCGTTCGCCAACGACAGCGGGTAGTGCGGGCCGCTGCTAACTTTGACCCGACTCTTATAACCGAAATAACCGTCAGCGACGGCCTGATCATCATCCCCGCCGTGAAACCATAATAAGAAAGGACCCGTATGAAAACTACCAATACCGAAGCTATCGACTACCAAGCTCTGAAAGCCGAGCTCGACAATCTGCTCGACCGCTTGCAGCAACCGGACACCGACGTCGACGCCACCCTCAAAGGCTACCAGCGTGGTCTGGAATTAATCGGCCAACTGGAAAATTATCTGAAGACCGCCCAGAATCAGATCACCAAGCTAGCGGCCAATCAGGAGTAGCTATCTTACTACTTACGCTGTTACTGATCGGAATTATCATCTGTTTTGGTGGTGTCTTGCTGGTCGGTGCACCTTATCTACCGACGTTGACGCCGCAGGTCAGAGCTGCCCTGACCTTGGCTGATCTGCAGCCCGGCCAGACGCTACTGGAGCTCGGTTGTGGTGACGGTAAAGTAGTCTTAGCCGCCGCCGAGCAGGGAATACGGGTCATCGGCTACGAACTCAACCCTGTTCTGGCTGTCATTGCCTGGGTCCGGACCTGGCGCTACCGCCGGCTGGTAACTATAAGATGTCAGAACTTCTGGCCGGGAAACTTGCCGCCGGCCGAGGCTATCTTTGTCTTTTTACTACCGAAATATATGTCTAAGCTGGATAAAAAAGTTATACAAGATTATAAACAGGGAGTCAAAGTTGTTAGCTTTGCTTTTATGATTCCCGAAAAAACCGTCACCAAGCAGCTCGACGGCGTCTATCTCTATAAGTATTAATATCGGTCCAGCTGCTTGCACCTGAAGCCGTTGTCGGTTACGATGATGGTAATGAATAAGCATGACCAGCATGGGGCAATAAACGCCTTACTCCTACCTTGTATCGTCATCGCGCTGCTATTTATAGTGAGCGCCAGTTTTGGTTTCTGGGCCTACGCCGGTCGCCAGGATTATAAGCTGAACTCCGATGCCAAGGTCGCCAGTGCCGTGACGGTCGCCCGCCAGGCTGAAAGCACCGCCAAAGATCGGCAGTTCGCCGAAATCGAGAAGCAACCGCTCCGCAACTATAACGGCCCGCAAGCTTTCGGCAGTCTGGTCGTCGCCTACCCGAAGACCTGGAGTGCCTACGTCGACGACAGCGGTAGCGGCAACGCGACGGTCGACGGCTTCTTTTACCCGGGCACCGTACCGGCTTTGACTGCCCAGAACTCCAGCTTTGCGCTCCGGGTCCAGGTCTTAGCTCAGTCATACAGTTCTATCGTGACCAGCGTGCGTGATGCTCAGGAGACCAGCAAGGCGATAGTGACGCCGTTCGCCTTAGCCAAAGTACCGAGCGTCGTCGGGGTACGCGTTGACGGTAACTTCAAGGAACAAAAGGTCGGCAGCATGGTCATCCTGCCTTTACGCGACAAGACTATCGAAATATCAACCGAAAGTAACGATTTCCTTAACGATTTTAACAAGAATATCCTGCCTAATCTTACTTTCGTACCCTAGTCCGAGGCGGTAGGCGGTTTTTTACAAAAAGCTGTTGCCAAAAAAATAGCCGCTAGGTATACTAGTTATACGTTGTTGGAACGACAATAAAGGAACTTATGCTTGATATATTTATTACATCCCGGGTGCGCCGCAAGATCATCGTCATCTATGCTAAATATCCCGATTTCAAAACCCACGTCCGCGGCCTCGCCAAGCTCATCAAAGAAGATGCTGGCAACATCCAGCGCGAACTGAAGCGCCTTGAGAAAGTTGGCTTTCTGATCAGCGAACGACAGGGCAACACCAAGGTCTATTCCACCAACAAGCAGTTTCCTATCTTTAAAGAACTCCAAAGCATCGTCTTAAAATCGCAGCGCCCGACCCAGAAACGGGTTACCGGCTAAATTAGACAACAGATGGGGTTGCATAACCGGCCTCTGTTGTATACAATAACACCCTGATGATACAAGTAACCCGCAAAGATTCTAAAGAATCGCTCGAGAATTTATTACGCCGCTTTAACCGCAAGGTGCAGCAGTCTGGCGCCATCGCCGTCGTCAAGCAGAAGCAGTACTTCGAGAAGCCGATCAGCAAGCGTGAACGCCGTGCCAAAGCGATTATTCGCCAGGAACGCAAAGCGATCAAACTGCGCAAAATCAAATTAGGCCAACGCTAGTCGATTCTGATGATAGAGACGCAACTGGAGCAGGATATCAAAACTGCCTTGTTAGCTGGTGACAAAGGCCGCGTGCTGACGCTGCGTACCCTAAAAAGTGTACTTCTGAGCGCCAAGGTCGCCGCTGGTACCCGCGATACTATCTTAGCCGACACCGCAGTCATCGCACTGCTCAGCAAAGAAGCCAAAAAGCGCCAGGAAAGTGCCGTACTATACATACAGGGTGGCAACAGAGACAGAGCCGACGCCGAAATGAGCGAAAAAGCTATTATCGAAACCTATCTGCCGGCCCGACTGACCGAAGCGGCCATCGTCGCCATCATCGATGAAGTCATAGCCGCTATGGGTGCTGACGCGGCGCTGGGACCGGTCATCGGCCAGGTCAAAGCTAGGACTAACGGTGCCGCCGACGGTGCGCTGATTGCCAAACTGGTCAAGCAAAAGCTCGTAACATGATCATCCTGATGGGTGTTGCCGGCGCCGGCAAGAGTATGCAGGGCCGGCTGTTTGCCGACGAGCACGGTTACGCCTGGATCTCCACCGGCGAACTCTTCCGAGTCCTAGTGACCGGAGAACGCCGGGCCGAGATGTTATCCGGCAAGTTACTGAGCGACAAAGAAGTTATCGCGCTGGTCGACCGGACCCTGAAATTAATCGACCTTAGTGAAGAGTTTTTATTGGACGGCTTCCCCCGGACCAAGGTCCAGACCGATTGGCTGCTCAAAGAAGTCGAGAGCGGTCGCTTGAAGCTGACCGCCGTCTTTAACCTGACCGCCTCGCGAGCGGTCGTCAAAAAGCGGCTGCTAGCTCGGGCCCGTCAGGACGACACCGAAAAAGCCATCGAAAAACGCTTTACCGAATACGAGACCATGACCTTACCGATCGTCGAATATATCCGTCAAGCCGGTGCGTCGGTCTACGATATCGACGCCGACCAAGACCCGATCACCGTCCACGACAAGATCATGCAACTGATTACCGAACAGGACTCCTAGTCGTGCAGACGCAGGTCAAAACAGCTGTCGAAATTACGGCCATGCGCGAAAGTGGCCGCATGCTCGGTACTGTGTTAAATATCTTAGTACAGTCGGCTGCCGTCGGCATGACAACTAAAGAACTAAACGACATCGCGGCTACGGAATTACAAAAACTTGGTGGTAAACCCAGCTTTCTAGGCTACCAGGATTTTCCAGCCGCGCTGTGTGTGTCGCTCAACCAAGAAGTGGTCCACGGCATTCCTAGCGATCAGCGGCTCATAGCCGACGGCGACATCGTGTCGATGGACTTCGGTGTCACCTACAATGGTATGATTACCGACGCCGCTCGGAGCGTTATTGTTGGCACACCCAAGCAGCGCCGTCACATCGAACTGGTAGAACGGACGCTAGCTTCGCTTGATGCCGGTATCTTTGCCGTCAAGAACCAAGTCCGGACCGGTGACATCGGTGCCAGCGTTCAAGCGGTGCTCGATAAATTTCATTATGGTATCGTCCGCGATTTGGTCGGCCACGGCGTCGGCCACCACTTACACGAGGACCCTAACATCCCTAATTACGGCCGTCGTAATACCGGGCCCTGGCTGGAAGCGGGCATGACAATCGCCATCGAACCGATGGCAACGCTCGGCACCGACCGGGTCACTATCGCCGAAGACGGCTGGACGATCATAACTGCCGACAACTCCTGGTCGGCTCACTTTGAAGACACCGTGCTTATAACTCAAGACGGCTGCGAAATCCTGACCCGCGTCTAGGCTTTTCGTATTTGTGGGGTGCGGTTATAAGTTCTTCCGGAGCGCTTTACAGGGCCGCTGCGCGTCGCCTGTGGCGCTAGCTTACTCCTGCAGAACTTACACCCGCACCCCACCGCGTAAGCCTCACGGTCTGATACAATATTTAGTATGAGCTTATCAAACGCAACTAAGAATATAGCTGGTATTATTATTTCCTTACTTTCTTTAAATCATGGGGGTGGCTTCGTATTTAACGAAAATACTAACCAGGCTCCCTTGTGGGCAGCAATTCTAATCTGTATTTTTGGAATTATTTTGATATTGCTCGTCGCTATATTCTTATACGTAAAATTCGTTCATAGCTAATCCGGCTGAAGGCGAGTTGGGGATAGAAATTCTGCAGGAGTAAGCTAGCGCCACGGGCCGAGCTAGGCTCGCCCGTAAAGCGCTCCGGAAGAATTTGCTATAACCAAGCTCGCAATAACGCCCAGCAGCTTGCCATCAGGGAAGCAAAAGCGCTATACTGGGGGCATTATGAAGCCCGAACATTTCATCGGACTCGATATCGGCACCAGCGCAGTTCGCTGTGTAGTCGGCATGTATGACCCGAACGGCAGTAACGGTCCGTCAATCATTGGCCACGGTTCGGCGCTCAACCAAGGTATGCGCCGCGGCGCCGTAGTGCACGTCGATGACGTCGCCGATGCCATCGTCAAGGCCATCACCGAAGCCGAGCGAATTTCCGGCACCACTATCAAGCGGGCGACGGTCAACGTCAACGGCTCGCACGTCGAGGGTATCAACTCGCAGGGCGTGATCGCCATCAGCTCGGCTAACCGCGAGATATTATTGGAAGATCGCTTACGCGTCGAAGAAGCGGCGACCATCGTCAATCTGCCCAACAACCGCGAAATCGTCCAGTTTTTTGCCAAGAACTATAGCCTTGATGGCCAACGGAATATCAAAGACCCGGTCGGCATGCAGGGCGTACGCCTAGAAGTCGATGCTCATATTGTTACTGCTTCCAGCCCCAATCTTCGTAACCTCGACATGGCTCTGGAAAAAGCCGAAATCGAACCGTCGCATCACACCGTTTCCGGCCTGGCGGCTGCCGAAGCGGTGCTGACGCGCCAACAAAAAGAAGCTGGCACGGCCCTGATAGACATCGGTGCCGGTACTACCAATCTGATCGTCTTTGAAGACGGCGAAGTCCAGCATGTCGCCGTGCTACCGCTCGGCGGTCAGCATATTACCAACGACCTGGCGATCGGGCTTAAGACCGACCTCGACATCGCCGAGGCCGTTAAAGTGCAGCACGCCGACCTGCGGCCGGGATCTAAAAAAGTTAATGCCATGGTCAAGATCGGCGACAAAACCCACAACTTCCCGATAGAAACGATTGAACTGATCGTCGAGTCGCGCGTCGAAGAGTTATTAGAGTACGTCGATAAAGAACTGCACAAGATCAAGCGCTCGCGCAAATTGCCCGGTGGCATTGTCATCGTTGGCGGTACGGCCAAACTGCCCGGTATCGAAGAGTTTACCCGCGATAAACTAGAGTTATCGGCCCGGGTCGGCGTCTTACAGAATATCAGTGGCCTAGCCGATACCGTCGAAGACGCCAGCTTTACGGTGGTAGTCGGCCTGATGTTACTCGATATGTTATTACTGCCCGATCTGCCACCGAACCGCGACTCGGCGGCCCAGAACGCCAAAGGCCTTCTGAACTCTGTTTTGAAGCGCTTCGGTCGCTAGTAGCAGCAGGCTCAAAGTAGTAAAAAATAGCCGTAAGCTAGTTGAAAAACGCATACATTTATGTAGCAATTAGTGTATACTGCGGCGTAGAAGTGAGGGGTAGTTACACGTATGGCGGATAGCAAACAAGCGTCGGTTTTATCGCAGCAGCTACTGCTCAGCGTGGCCGAACAGCTTAAGTTGCCGCTGCTTCAGATCGCCCGCCAGGCCGAAGTCGGTCTACTGACCGGCCAGACTGACTTACGGACGATGCAGACGACCGCCGACATGGCGCTGCGGCTACTCGATAACTATGTCTTAGGGGTCCGTTTGGCGCTCGACCAAGAACTGCTGGTAACCGAACCGGTGTCGGTATCGGCGGTGCTCTACGACAGCGGCCAAGAGCTGAGTCGCTTAGCCCAAAGTTACGGCGTCGACCTGGAGCTCCACATCGGTGGCCGCTTCGGTACGGTGATGGCCAACCGGGTAGGGCTGCAGTCGGCCCTGGTCAGTCTGGGCGCAGCGCTTATCGAGGCCCTACCGGCCCTAGAACAGCCCCAGTTACGGCTGCAGTTGGCGACCCATCGATCGCGCTATGGCATCGTAGCCGGTCTCTATACCGATACCCAACAACTGACCACCGAGGCCCTGCGCCACGGCCGCCAGTTGATGGGCGACAGTCGCCAACCGTTAACCGGAGTTACGCATACTGCCGGTGCCGGCGTCTTTGTGGCCGATAGCATCCTTAAAGCCATGCAGCTCAAGCTTCAGGTTTCGCGACATCATGGACTGTTCGGCCTGGGAACCGTCTTACTGCCTAATCATCAGTTGCAACTGGTCTGATATGGCACAGATAATTCTGATTGAGCCCGATAAAGTTTTAGCTGACATCTACCGCCAGGGTCTGCAGGCCGAAGGCCACCGGGTAGTGATGTGCGCCAGCGCCCAAGCAGCTATCTTTGCGGCCGACGAAATCCGCCCCGACGTCATCATCATGGAAATGCAGCTGATCGGCCATTCCGGTATCGAGTTCTTATATGAGTTTCGATCGTACACCGAGTGGCAAGCGATCCCGGTAATAATCCATTCCCAGGTGCCGCCAAGCGAGTTTCAGGATGCCTGGAGTTTATTGAAAGACGAGCTGGGGATAGAAGCTTATCTGTACAAACCGACTACTAATTTTGCGACGTTAGCCCGCAGCCTGCGAGCGGCACTCAGTGTCATACCTGGCTCCCTATGAACCAGCTCATTACGCAGGGCATAATCCTCAGCCGGACCGACTTCGGTGAAGCCGACAAAATCATCACCTTACTAACACCCGACCACGGCAAATTACGCCTGATGGCCCGTGGCGTCCGGCGGGCCAAAAGCAAACTAGCCGGTGGCGTCGAGTTATTCAGCGTCAGCGACATCACCTACATCAAGGGCAGGGGAGAGATCGGCACGCTTATCAGCGCCCGCCTGATTACTCATTACGGCCGGATCGTACAGGACGTCACACGGACCATGCTGGGCTATGAACTGATCAAGCAGCTCAACAAAGTCACCGAGGACCAGCCCGAAACCGAGTACTTCACGCTGCTCGAGCAAACGTTCCAAGCGCTTGACGAGGCTGCGATTCCACTCGAGTTAATCCGATTCTGGTTCGGCGCCCAGCTACTGTCCCAGGCCGGCTACTCACCGAATCTGTACACCGACGCCGCCGGGGCTAAGCTGACGGCCGATCGGCAGTACGACTTCAGCTACGACGACATGATATTCATGTCCGCCGACCCGGGCCATTTTAAGGCCGGACACATAAAATTTTTACGCCTGGCCTTCAGCGGCAATCCCCCGAAACTGTTACATCAGGTGCAGGGCGGGACCGCCTTACTGCCAGAACTGTTGCCGATTACGCAGACCTTGCTCGTAAATCACATCCAGCGCTAGGCCAGACTTCTGGTTTGCAGTATAATTTAGACAATTATGAGCGATGTAAAACTAGAAGCTATTGTCAGCCTGTGCAAACGCCGTGGAATCATTTTTCCAGGTTCTGATGTCTATGGCGGCTTGAGCGGCACCTGGGATTACGGTCCTTTAGGTGTCACTCTCAAACGTAATATCATGCAGCTGTGGTGGAAGATGTTTGTCGATGACCGTGAAGATATGTTTGGTATAGACGCTGCAATCTTGATGAATCAAAAAGTATGGCAGGCCAGTGGCCATGTCGATACGTTCACCGATCCGTTAGTTGAATGCTCTAATTGCCACGGTCGCTTCCGGGCCGATAAGATCGACCTGAGCCGTTGCCCGAATTGTGGCCAGAAAGAAACCTTTGGCGAAGCCCGACAGTTCAATATGATGTTTAAAACTAATGTCGGGCCGGTCGAAGACGAAAAGTCAATCAGTTACCTGCGCCCCGAAACGGCCCAAGGTATTTTCACAAACTTCAAGAACGTCGTCGATACCGTTTATCCCGACATACCATTCGGTTTAGCCCAACAGGGCAAAGCCTTCCGTAACGAAATCAGCCCACGTGACTTTATCTTCCGTGGTCGCGAGTTCGAACAAATGGAAATCGAGTACTTCATACGACCGGAAGACTGGGAGAAAGAATTTGACCACTGGAAAACGCAGTGGCACAACTTCTTTGACGCCCTAGGGCTACCGAAAGAATCTATCCACGAACTCGAAGTTTCTGGCGATGATCGGGCGCATTACAGTAAGCGGACAGTCGACTTTGAATTTGATTTCCCGATTGGCGTAGAAGAGTTAGCCGGCTTGGCCTACCGGACTGATTTTGACTTACAAAACATCCAGCGGGTAAGTGGTAAAACAATGGAGTACCGTCCTAAGGATGGTAGCGCCCCCTTCGTGCCACACGTTATTGAGCCGACTATTGGACTGGAGCGAGCTGTCATGGCCGCGTTAACTGCTGCGTACACTGTCGACAAAGTGAATGGTGAAGAACGGGCTTATCTAAAGTTACCATCTCATCTCGCGCCAGTGAAAGTGGCTGTTTCACCACTGCTAAAAAACAAGCCGGAACTAGTCGATAAAGCCCGCGCAGTCTACAAACAGCTTAAGAAAGATTACGGCAACGTCATGTGGGACGACAATGGCAATATCGGTAAGCGCTACCGCCGCCAGGACGAGATCGGCACGCCGTATTGCGTAGTGATCGACTTTGATACGCTGGAAGGCGACAACAAAGACACCGTTACCGTCCGCCACCGCGACACCACCGAACAGACGCGGGTGGCGATTGCCGACCTAAAGCAATACCTCGAATTCTGATGGAACGCTGCCAGGACAGTGGTTGT
Organism: Saccharimonadales bacterium (SeqCode); assembly: GCA_038231175.1. Lineage (GTDB taxonomy): Bacteria > Patescibacteriota > Saccharimonadia > Saccharimonadales > UBA4665 > UBA4729. The sequence goes on from JBBRLU010000014.1 coordinate 15,719, forward strand.
GGCTTCGAAAATCGACAAGAATACTGTGCTCAAGATGCCAAAGACCCCGACGGAGAAGCTGCGTACGTCGTCCAGGCAATCGACGACCTGCTATACGAGAACGAATCTATCGCCAGTGAAAACTATGCCATCTCGGTCGACAGCAATGGCCAGATTCTCCAGAGAAGCTTTGCTATTACACATTTTGACCCCCGAACATATATACTGCCGCTGACGAAATCGACGATAGCCATAACTCATAAGACCAATCGCCAGCTCGAGTGTGAATCGTATGATATAAAACTTAATTAGGCCGTTGAACAGATTGATGATATCAGCGAACCGTACTGTGTGCAATATACGATTGATTTATATAAAAACGGTTTAGTACAGGCGGTAATAGAACAACCGGACTTTGAAAATGATGGCCGTGAATCGGCGGCTATTACCAGCTATGATTTTAATTCTTTGTACCAAGTCCTTGAACTGTTCGCAGCGTCACAACGGGCTGAGCGGGCCGATAATAATCGGGCCCAGGCATCATAAGCATAGATAGCAAAAAGCCCGGCACAATGCCGAGCTTTTTATAATTGTAATATGGTTACTGGCTACTAGACGCCGGCGCGGTGGCTACAGACGGGCCAGGCATTCCAGCCTTGGCGGGCTTGGAGCATGGCGCCGCGGGCGATCTGCTCTTCGCGGCTAGCACTGGCAGGGTTGCCACTGCCACCGACAGCCGCCCAGCTCGACATGGTAAATTGCAGTCCTCCATAAAAACCGTTGCCGGTGTTGATGGCCCAGTTACCGCCGGATTCGCAAGCGGCTATGCCATCCCAGACGCTACCGTCGCCGGCGCTTGGCGCAGTGGCTGCTACTTGCTGAGGAGCAGTTATGGGTTGGGTATCGGCCGCCGGGTTGGTGGCGACTGTCTGCTTAGCAGCAGCTGGCGCGCTACTTACCAATTCACGGGCAGCTAACGTTTCGCTGGCGTCTGGCACCCGAACGCTGTCGCCAGGGTAGATCAGGTTGGGGTCGGCGATGGCAGGGTTGGCATAGAATAGGCGCAGATAGCTGGTGTTATGATCGGCTGCGATCTTCTCCAAATAGTCGCCGTCCAGGACGGTCACAGTCTGTGGCGCCGGTTGTGGCACCGGCGTTGCTGGCGCAGCAGCTGTCGTGGTCGGAATTGTTGCTGCCGGTGTACTGATAGTCGTGACCGCCAGCTGTGTGATCGGTAGCTTGGCGCTTGCCTGGCTGGCGCTGGCTAGGCCACCTGCCGAAATCAGCGTCGATACGACCGTCGCTGCAGTTAATAATAATCGTTTCATTTACCCTCCTTATTCCCCATGGCGTATCCGATAATTAGCGTAATATTTTGCGTTGTTTATATTTGGATAACAGGGGTAGGCACGGTGTTTTTTGCTCTCACAAGGAAAAAACACACAGCTCTAAGCATAACTAAGACCTAAAATAGTGTCAAGCCTTCCGCTCGCCACGCTATATGCAGGACTTGCCGTAACAGAGGAAATATAATCATAAGCAAAATCAAATTATATGTTGTAAATGTGGCCCGGTTTCGTTAAAAATATGTCGCTATTGGCATGGAAAGCGGGGACTTGGTATGATAGTAGCTGATGATTATTTACTATACCGATGGCAGCTGCGACCCCAACCCCGGCACCGGCGGCTTCGCCGTCATCAAAGACATGGAACCGGCGGTCCTAGGCGGTGAGCCGCACCCGACGACTAACATCCGCATGGAAGGTTTGGCAATAATAGCGGCTCTGAAAGGTGCCGACGGCCAGCCCTGCGAAATCTTCAGCGACAGCGAATTCTGGATCAAGGTTATCACCATCTGGTCGTTGCCGTGGGAAAAGAACGGTTGGAAAAAGAAGGGTGGTGAGATTAAAAACCTCGATATCGTGCAGGCCGTCTGCCCACTCTACAAAGCTTCGAAGGCGAAGCTGACGTGGGTCCGTGGCCACAATAATGATCCGGGTAACGAGCTAGCTGATCACTGGGCCAACGAAGCCCGCAAACAACAATTAGCCAAGCGCTAAAATATGGGTAAGGGCGTACTGATTCTGCTGGCGCCGTCCAAGACGATGGACCTGGCGTCGGCCTGTCCGCTACCCATCCAAGCCGGGGTACCGCTGTTCCTGGAACGGGCCGCTGAGATCGCTGCCACAGCGCGCACCTTAAGCATTGAAAATATGATGAAACTGATGGCAGTCAGCCGGCCGCTAGCCGTAACGACCCAACGATATTATACTGATTGGCGCAGTGATAAAGCTGGTAAAGCGGCACTGTGGAGTTACAGCGGTGACGTCTATAAAGGCCTGCAGGCACTGACCATGAAGCCAGCTGACAGCGGTTGGGCGCAGCAGCACCTGCTGATTGCTAGCGGACTATACGGATTAGTCCGGCCGTACGACGGTGTGCAGTCTTACCGTTTAGAAATGAAGGCCGGCTTAGCGGTCGGTGCCCATCAAAACCTGTCTGATTTCTGGGGTGATAGCCTGTCTGGTTTCGTGCAATCGCAGGGCTACGACTGGCTGTGCAACTGCAGCTCCGAAGAGTACGCCAAGCCAGTGCTTACAGGTCTTCAGCTGCCGGTCACAACGCCGATATTTCTTGATGCCAAGCCAAGCGGGGCAGTCGGATCGGTACCAATTTACAGCAAGCTGATGCGTGGTGTCTTGGCACGCTGGATGATTGATAATCGTGTCGTAAGACCCGACCAACTACCGGGTTTCAGCGCCCATGGCTACAGCTACGACGCGGCCCGCTCCCAACCTAATGCGCCAGCTTTCAGCCGTCCTAAAATGGTGCCGCTACGCTTTGACTAGTGCTATCATGGACGTTATGGAAACTTCTTCGAGTGTCGAAGCAATCATCTGGGATCTGGACGGTACGCTGCTGGACAGCTTTGACATCTATTTTAATTGCTTGTCAGAAGCAACCACTGTAATGGAACTGCCGTCGCCCAACCGTGACACCGTCATCGCCAACTACCATGGCTCTTTAGAAGATTCAATTCAAGCTGCGCTAGGCTTACCCGTAGGCCCGTTGCTCGCCAGTATCATTGACGAGTTTCTAGCAGTACAGCACGATTATTATGAAGATCCTAACGGTCATCTTTTTAGCGATGCCTTAGGCTTGGTCAAGCGGGCCGCACAAGTCGGTTTAGCGCAATTTATCATTACCAATCGTCGTCACGCCGGCCGCGGTCTAGCCAGCCCCCGCAGTATCGTCGGACGTTCAGATCTGCATGGACTCATCGATGGCATCGTCTGCGGTGACGAAACGGACGCCCACAAACCGGACGCAGCCGTAGCTTGGCCGCTCTTACAACGTCATAGTCTGGACCCGCGGTCGGTATTAGTGATCGGCGACCAGCATGTCGATGCCGAGTTAGCGCGCAATCTTGGCTGCCAGGCGGTGATCGTCGGGCGGACGGCCCAGTCACCGCATCTGGAAACTATTCCAGATTGGCGGAGTTTTGCTACCAGCGTCAACAGTTTGGACACCGTCAAGCTCAGCTAAGGCGGGCTAACGCGGCAGATTTTACAGCAGATTTTTGACGAAAGCTCGAGTACAATAGGCAGTACTAAACAAACACAAAAAAGTTAATCGTAATGGAGTATGTATGGATTCAGACAGCGCAGTATTAGAAGTGACAGCCGACAAACCCGGCGGACAACATGAGTTGCCCCGCGACATCTTGGCGCCGGCACCGGGCAGCACGACCTATGCCGAGAGCGATGTCTTTGCCTGGGCCAACAACCTGGTCCAATTCAAAGATGAATTAAAAATTGATTTGTTTTTGATCAACAAGAACTATGTGGTCTACAAGACCAACATGGCGGCCGAGCTCAACAAACAGCTGGAGCCGATCTTCATCGATGAAATGCTGGAGTACGTTCTGAACGGCGCCGCCGAAGGCCTGATTGTCCGCGGCTTCGAGGAAGCCGAAGCCGAGAGCAAGGTCCTGCAGCGGACACTGCTCGACAACGTTGAAAAATTGAAGGAGACACTCAACTGGGTCAAGCATCAATCTAGCGAGATCGAGATGTTCGTCGAGGAAGAGCACGACTTCAAGCGTATCAAGGGTATCATGGCCAAAGTCAGTCACCCCCAGATGAAACAGCCGTGTTACATCTTCAAGGTGCTACCGCAGAGCAGTATCATGCGCGGCAAGACCGGCTGGATGCTGCGCAGCGGTAAGTTCATGGGCTTTGACGCCGACGCCGCCGTCCGGATTCCGACCGATCCACAATTACTGTTACTGGACCAGGATCTATACGTCTTTAATCAGACCAAACTCAAGCAATTATTCGGCTACGACGCCAAAGAGGCCAGCATCGCCCGCTCCAAGATCGCCGAGATCGAGGCTAACTTCAAACTCAGTTTTGACGGCGAAAATAATCTGCAGACCCTGATCAAGGACAAGAACAGCCTCATCAAGAAACTGCAAAAGATCGTGCCTGGTTCCGTCCGCCAAGAAGAACTGTTGCAACACGCCGAAGACTTGGAAATAGATCTGATGCAAGACGAAGCTGGCGCTATCATCATCATGGACGACAAGGATCTGGCTAAGTTCATTAACTTACTGAACGACGATTACCACGAGTCGGCTTTGACCGGGCAGCGTTATGAAATCATTAAAAAGAAATTATTAAAACCGGAAGACGACGAAGAGACCAAGCTGCTTAAGGAAGTGCTATAATCGAGACTCTATGAGGCAAGCACAGGCACTGGCAGTAATGATGGGCGGCAGTAACGTCTTTTTGACGGGCGCTCCCGGGGCCGGCAAGACCTTCGTGCTGAACGAGTTTGTCGGCCGAGCGATGCGGGCCGGTAAGAAAGTGGCCGTCACCGCCAGTACCGGTATTGCCGCCACGCACTTGGGCGGTACCACCATTCATGCCTGGTCGGGCCTGGGAATTCGCGACTGCCTGACGAAGGACGACCTTAAATGGCTTGAAGCTAATGATAAGCTAATCAAGCGCTACAACGCCACCGACGTCCTGGTGATCGATGAAGTCTCGATGCTACACGGCGCCCGGCTGGACATGCTTAATCAGACGGCCAGGATATTACGTAAGAGCCAGGCGCCGTTCGGCGGGCTACAGGTTATCTTAGTCGGTGATCTGTTCCAGCTGCCACCAGTGACCCGCGGCCCGGGAGTGATTGATTTTGTCTACGCCTCCGAAGCTTGGGCCGAACTCAACCCTAAAATATGTTACATAACCGAGCAACACCGCCAAGCAGGGCACGACGGTTTACTTAATTTGTTGGAGGCCATGCGTGCCAACGAACTCGGCGATGAGCACCGGATGATAGTCGGCGAGCGGATGGGCAAAAAACCGCCGGCCGACATGGTGCTTACCAGGCTGTACGCCCACAACGTCGACGTCGAGGGTATCAACAAGCAGCACCTGAACGCTTTGACCACCAAG
>JBBRLU010000015.1:0-19805 GCA_038231175.1 Saccharimonadales bacterium (SeqCode)
CCATTTACCGGGTGATGATTTTGAGCAGTACAGCGATATTTCCGCCGTCGCCGCCCGCCACCCACGCCCGCTGTCGACCAAAGCCCGCAAATAGGGTAGAATAACAGATATGACTGCACGAATTTTAAGCTCTGCTATTACTAACCATGTCGGCCAATCAGCAACTATCAAAGGCTGGGTCGCCTCGCGCCGTGACCACGGGGGCCTGATATTCATCGATGTCCGTGACCACACCGGCGTCACGCAGCTGGTTATCCAGCCCGAAACCGCCGAGGCTTTTGACAACGCCGAACAGTTACGTGATGAATTCGTTGTCAGCGCCACCGGTCTGGTCGTCAAGCGGGCCGATAAGCTGGTAAACCCTAATATTGATTCCGGTACGGTCGAAGTGCAGGTGGCTGAGCTAACGATTCTCAACCGCTCTGAAGCCCTGCCGATCCAAATTTCTGGTGATGCCATGGCTAACGAAGATTTACGTCTCAAATATCGCTACCTCGACTTGCGTCGCCCTAAGATGCAAACTATGCTCAAGCAGCGCGCCAAAATGTATAAAATGATCCGTGACTACATGGAAGGCAGCGATTTTACTGAGGTTACGACACCGATTGTCGCCAACTCAAGCCCCGAAGGTGCCCGCGACTTTCTGATCCCGTCGCGCATGCATCCTGGTATGTTTTACGCGCTACCGCAGGCACCACAGCAGTTCAAACAGCTCCTGATGGTCGGCGGCGTTTCGCGCTACTACCAGATCGCAGCTTGTTTCCGCGATGAGGACCCCCGTGCCGACCGCTTGTACGGCGAGTTTTATCAACTAGATCTCGAGATGTCATTCGTGGAGGACGGTGAAGAGGTCCGGGCCCAGACCGAGCCATTGATCAAAAGTTTGGTTACGGACCTGGCTGCCAAAACTCTTCTGACGACTGACATCCCACGCATTACTTACGCCGATGCCATGGAGCGTTTCGGTACCGATAAACCGGACCTTCGATTCGCCATGGAGCTGGTTGAGTTGACGGAGGAGCTGAAGCTGTCCGGCTTTGGTGTTTTCTCTGGCGCTATCCAAAAGGGTGGCTGCGTCAAAGCCATCTGCGTCAAAGCTGCGTCGGCTCTCAGCCGGTCCCAGATCGATACGTTTACCGAGATTGCTAAGTCGGAAGGTGCCGGCGGCTTAGCTTACCTAACCTTTGAAGCTGGCGAAGTTAAATCTCCGATAGCGAAGTTCTTACAGCCGGCAGAGCTCAAGCAAATCGCCGAAAAAACTGGTGCTGTCGATGGTGACATCGTGTTCTTTGGAGCTGACAGCAGAGTTATCGTCAACAAAGTTCTGGGCCGCCTGCGTAACGAGTTTGCCAAGCATTTCGAACACATGGATCCCAACGTGATCGCCCTGGCCTGGATCGTCGATTTTCCGTTCTATGAGATTGATAGCAAGACCAAACGACTGGACTTTGGCCACAACCCTTTCTCGATGCCGAAAGGCGGCCTGCAGGGCTTGGAAGTCGAAGATAAGCTCAGCATCGTCGCCGACCAGTACGATATGGTCATGAACGGCTACGAGATCTGTTCCGGCGGCGTCCGCAATCACAATCCGGAAGTCCTTTACAAGGTATTTGACGTGCTCGGCTACGACGCTGCCTACGTCGAGGCCCGCTTTGGCGCCATGATTAACGCTTTCAAATACGGCGCACCACCGCACGCCGGCTGCGCCTTCGGCGTCGACCGGATCCTAATGGAACTCACGGGCGAACAAAACGTCCGCGAAGTCGTCGCCTTTCCCAAGAACGGTTCCGGCATCGACGCCATGATGAGCTCACCGAGCGTCGTCGACGACAACCAGCTTAAAGACCTGCGCCTTGCAATCGTCCCGGAAGACTAAAAAGCGTTGACATTAGCCTGGACGGAGACAAAAACATCAAGATCTCAACCACATCGGCCTAGGGCAACTTAGCAGCCGAATTTGGTGGCAAAGGCTATTGGAGCGATGACCCGACGGCGTGTATTCGCCAGCAGCGCGATGCCTGGGACGACTAGCTTTTGAAATTACTGCTCGATGCATACGTGGTTATTCACGCGCTTGAAGTTGTTCCTCAGTAACACCATACTGGCTCCGAGGATCGTTAAATATGACGAATTTGGTAGCGCCGCTTTCATCGACTACCACTTGTGCTACGTCGCTTAGGATGTAATACTGACCGTATGGATCAACCAACTCCCGAAACAGAGGAGTCAAAACAAATACTGACCGCCCCCGAAGTGCCGCCAACCGCGGTTACTGAAATACCGGCGGTCGTCACTCCAGAAACAGCTGGCCAGGCCGTGATTTCCCCGCCGGAACCGTCTGTCGAAATGCCAAAGGCAGACATCGCGCCTCCGGCACCTAAGCCAATAAAGAAGCGCTACAAGCTAAAAATATTCATTCTTGTAGTCGTGCTACTAAATATCGGCGTCGGAGCTGCCAATGGCAAGCTTTACATGCATAAACAACAAGCTCGTCTAGATGCATTAGCTACTAGTGATGACCGCAATCTGAAGCCATTGCCCGTAACTGTCAGTAAGGCTCCGGGCAGTACGCTAACGGGTCGTGAGGTTAGCCTCGTGAACAAGGATCTGACCCTGCACTACAAGTCAGAACCGCTGAAGATAGAGTTTGATTACCCTAGAGATTGGCACGTCTCCAGTAGCAGCGATAACAGTTCCATCAATCTTACCTCGGCACCATTTCAATTTACTACCCCGGAAGGTAAGCAATCTAACGCTACTATTAATTTGTCGCTGACTCCTAGTAAAATCAGTTCCATATCGTCAGTCAATGATGCCGATGTGATAGCTGCTAATTCCGAAAACCTAGCGTACGCCGCGCCTACGAAACAACAACGGACCGTTACCAACGTTAGTTTCATTAACCAGGGATCGGCCGCCAAAGTTAGTATATTCGCCGCCTTTATAAGCGGTAATCTGCAATATAAACAAGGTGACAGAGTCGGCGGTCAGAATTACAAATCAATTGATCCGCAGATCTATATGTATGTCGATGACTGTGCGTCGGGACAGTGCCGCCAAGCCCTGATAGCCGATAATTTTACCATCGAAGATTGGCATAATAATCCAAATTTTAAGAAAGTAGCGGCGCTGATCGTCTCGCTGAGGTTCAATTAATGAAAAAAACATTTAAGATATTTAGTTTAGTACTGCTGCTCGCGATCACCGTTGCTAACAGCGGTTTCCTGTTCTATTCGCTGCATCCGGTAAAGGCGATTTCAGTTTCTGGAAATACCATCCATCTGGCACCAAAACCGACCCAGAAGGTCGCCAGCGCCAAACAACGCACCGTCGATCCGAGCCAGCAAGGCAAGTTCTTGGCCGATGGGCAGTACGCTTTCAATACGTTAGATAAATCACGCATCGTTGCGACTAATCAAGGTAGCCTGGTCTTGGCGGCCTATCCGGCGTCCGGGGCTAACTTTGTCTTGGCGACCAATGGCGAGACCAAGATTGATGACAGTATCGTGACCGACGGTTGGAAGACCACGCTATTAGCCAATGATCCGCTTTGGGCTCCGGGCGCCTGTTCAGCCAAACCGACGCTTTTGTTGCAGGGCCGTTATATATTTATCGACGACGGTAAGACGAATCCGGAAGACAAGTACAACAGCTACCTGGTGTTCGACATGCAGACTGGTAAATACCACTATTTCGGGGGCGATAGCTTTACCGATAAGCAAGCCACCCATGAGAATATTATGCTGGCCACCGACGAGAATGATCAACTAGTTTTCTACATCGATCAGTCTGATCCTGACGGGTCACAGGCCAACTCGACTTTATTCAAGCATGGTGCCGGCCACGCGTTGGACTATGTCGTACGACGAGTTATCGATCCGGCGACTATGAGCTACAAAGACTACAAGATTCCTTTCACCAATACCGACAGCCTATTTAAAGACGATTTCCATTTATCATTATTTAATAAAATTGACGATAAGCAGTCTACCGGACAGGCTAACGCAACGTTACGCTACACCAGCGATGTTAACGATGTCATAAACGCTGATAACACGGCTGAGAAGTATGCGTCTGAGGGTACGGTCATCAATAATGCCATTACACTCAGGAAATTTAGTTACAACTCGAACACGGTTTCCGGAGCCGCTGTGCAGGGGCCGTATGACACTGCGTTAGAAAAACAACTGAACGATCCGCTGACTAAGGCCTTACCAAGTTTCATAGCTGGAAAACCGCTCGACGCCACCAATTATTCGACTAATTTTATGCTAACCGCTTTAGGCGTCCACGGCCAAACTAATTACATCGTAGCCAGTTCTCGCACCGGTGAATATGCCCAAACGCCAGCCATCGTCGATAGTGATGGCACGGTGCACCCTTTGACAGTCAGAACCGTACTTAAGCAAGGCGGTTACGTACCACTCGGAGTTTTCTAGCCATGAACCCGAGGCCTGCTGTCGTAGCCAGCACTAAACGACCACTGGTCATCCTCATAAGCCTGGCAGTCATCCTGCTGGCGGGAGCCTACGGTGGCTTTACCATGCATGCCCGAGCCGTCAGTCGCACGGCTACGCTGGCCCGCTACCCGCTCAGCCATCAAGTCGTTGAGTACCAAGAGTCGCTGATTAAAGAACTGCGCCCAGCCCCGACATTGGCTGCTCTGCAGTACGCTTATGTCGCCAGCGCCTACTATGACGCCCTGACGCAAGGCGGCCAGTCTACCGGTCTGACGGCCGCGATGTCACTCATGCAAACTGTCTATCCCGAAAAAACCGGTGCCATTAGGCAAGAGACATTATTGCTAGCCAGTCAGAATCAGCTTGCTCCAGCTACGAATCATCCGGTTGCTCTGGCGGTGGCTACTATGTATCAGCAACGTTACGATCGCGATGGTCATTCATTGGTGTGGGACGGTAAGATTCCGACTGGTCCGGGCAAATGGCTAAAAACGACGCTTAACGATCCTTTTACACCCCGTGCCGGTGATTGGCAACGCTGGAATGTTACCCAGCCAATCACCGTTCCGGCTCCCCCTATCTATGGCAGTCTAGAAGATAGACAACAGCTAGCTATCGTCAAAGAAGCCGTCGCCACTCGTAATGGCCAGGATATCAATACTATTAATTTCTGGGGCGGTACACCCGGTTCAGAAACGCCCGCCGGTATCTGGCAGAATGAGTTGTATAAGACGGTGGCCTCCGACTTGCCGGGTACTATCCTGGCCGCCGACATCCAGTATGCTCTGGTTCAGAAAGACTTAGCCCAGACCCTTAGCGACGCCTTCATGGAATGTTGGAAAGTTAAGTATAGCTATTGGACGGCGCGGCCGAGTATGCGTATTCCAGGCCTGCAGACGGCTATGAATGATCCTAACTTTCCCGGCTATATCTCAGGGCACTCAACTATCTCGAAGGCTGCTGCCGACGTCCTCAGCACGCTGGTACCGAGGCACCAATCGGCTTGGCAGTCGATGGCCATCGAAGCTCGCCAGTCCCGGCTGAAAGCTGGTATCCATTTTGACGTCGATAACGTCGTCGGCTTTCAGGTAGGTGACGAAGTTGGCCGCCAAACCATAACCAAGCTCCAGCTCAGGACGGTTATTAACTAGTTTTGTCGTATTAGGGAATGAACGGCTCGCTGTCGTATGACTCCCACAAATACCAGCTGACCACCGATTCGTAGGGGTGCCAGTTGTTAGCTAGAGCCCGGGCTGTCACTTCAGCCGGCGTAGGGGATTTTACTAGACCGTATTGATCACGGATGGCATTACGGACGCCGAGGTCGCCGACCGGTAAAACGTCGAGCCGGCCGACGCAGAACATCAGGAACATGTGGACCGTCCAGTCGCCGATGCCTTTGACGGCCGTCAGCTGACTGATAATTTCGGCGTTAGTCTGGCTGTCGATGCGGTCAAAGGTAATTTGCCCATCAAGCACGTGCTGGGCTAAATCAGTGATGTAACGGGCTTTGGCGTAGCTCAGGCCGACGCTGCGATAGGTTTCGGCGTCAACTTCCAGAATCGCGGCTGGCTCTGGAAAATGATCGTCAAATAAGTCGCGGAAGCGCCCCTTGATAGCGGCAGCGGCTTTGACACTGAGCTGCTGACCGATGATGGAGTCGACCAATGAGCGATAATAATCGGCGTGCGGCGCAATCGTACACAAGCCGTGGGCCGCAACCAATGTCGCCATGACCGGGTCATGCCGGGCTAAATGGTCGGCTGCTTGCCGCAGCCGCTGTTGTCTGGCTTTGTCCATAGGCCCATTGTACGCGCGGCGCCAAAAAACTAACGCCCTAAAGCGTTGACAAGCACAAGCTGAATGGAGTAGGCTAGGAAGTATCAATTTAAAATAAAAAGCGAAAGAAAAATATGAGTTTTTACCTTACCCCTCGCCGACACTTACACGCCATAGCCCTGAGTGTTATCCAGCGCCTAGCCTAAGTCCGTAACCGTCCGTCAGCTTTACGCCATGGCTAGTAAAAAAATACCGATTGGATTGAATCCTGCCGAAGCCGAACTCGAACACCGAGTAGAGGTCATGATGGAGCCGGTCAAAATCAAGGTCGTCGACCACACCGACGGTTCTACCGAGCTAGTCTCGACCGCACCTGAACCGACTCCTGCTGTAGAGCCGACCAGCGTGCCCTTGGTAGCCGCGCCGGCGCCAAAGCCGACTACGACCAAAGTCGCCGTGACGATGCATGATGACGCGCCAGCGGAAATCAGCAAAGACGTGCCGATCGATATCTTCAGCGATCCTAAAACCGCACCGGCCGTCCCAGCCGATTTACTAAAAAAGTTAACAGCCAGCACCAAGGACGAGCCGCTAGTAGAGCCGGTGGCCGCGGCCGAAGACAAGCCTGAAGCGGCTACTGAACCTATCGTCGAGTTACCGCCGCCACCACCTTCAGCGGTGGTCAACCGGGTACCGCAACTGATCGCCTCGACGGCGCCTAAGCCACAACCGGCGGCCATTACTGAAGTTACGCCACCAGTTGCCGGTGACGCATTAGCTACACTGGACGCGGCACCGGAATTTGAAACTGATAATACCCCTAGCGCCGATTTCGAGGGGCTTGATATACCGCCAGCGCAACTGGATGACGCTAAAACCGAAGCCGCTCTAGCCGCTATCACTGCCAGCGAAAGCGACCAACTTCTAGCAGCTCAAGACGCCGCCCGTGATCAATTGACTGAAGGCGTGAACGACAAACATGCCAAGCCAAGCCGGCAGCCTGGCCGCCGCAAACTATGGCTTATCCCTCTGATCCTGATAAGCCTCCTGGTCATCGCCTTAGCGGTGCCGTTCAGCCGCTATAAACTAGCCGGCTTGGTGGTCAAACAAACGGTCCAATTACAAATTATCGATAGTAAGACCGGTCGTCCCGTCACCAAAGCGGCAGTTGTCGCTGACGGCCAATCGGGTAACTCTGACGCTAGCGGCAAAGTCGAGTTTAGGTTACCGGTCGGCACGCACACCATAACCGTCAATAAGCAATATTATAGTAGCGCCGCCGTCAGCGCCTTCGCCGGTTTCAAAGCCGTGCCGGTGGTGAAGGTGCAGTTGGTAGCGACCGGTCGCCAAGTGCCGATCAGCGTCACTAATGCCCTCACCGGTAAACCGCTTGCCGGTGTCGAAATCAGTCTGTCGCAGACCAGCGCAAAAACCGACGGCCAGGGTAAGGCCGTAATCGTACTACCGGCCGGCCAAAAAACCTTGAGCGGCACTATCAGCGCACCAAAGTTTAATAGCAGCACCATCACCGTCCAGATTACCGACGCCGAAGTCGCGGCTAACAGTTTTAAATTAGTACCGGGCGGGTCGGTCTATGTGCTGTCGAATTCGAGCGGTACGATCGACATCGTCAAGACTAATTTAGACGGCTCCAAACCGACCGTCGTCCTGAAGGGAACCGGCAAAGAAGATGTTAACACCACGGTGCTGCTAGCTTCGCACGATTGGCAGTATCTGGTCTTGAAAGCCCAGCGTGACAGCTCGCAGGCGGCGTTGTATCTACTGGATACCAGTACCGACAAATTAGTGCAGTTTGATTCGGGCGACGCCAACTTTACGGCCATCGGCTGGGATGGTCACAGCTTCATGTACGACGCCGTCCGTAACAACGTTGCCACCTCACAGAATGCCCATGAACAGATCAAGAGTTACGACGCCGAGCGCGGTCAGCTCAACCAGCTCGACGCAACGCAGGCCGCGACCGCCACCACCGGCTTTAGCTACCAGGGCTTTTACAACTTTAACATCGTCGGTAACCTGCTGATCTATAACAGCCAGTGGTATAGCAGCGGCGGGGCCGATATCAGCACTAAGAATGCCACTATCCGCGGCGTCCAAAGCAACGGTCAGAATAAGAAGGATTACCAGACCATTCCCGGCGCTGGACTGGCCTATATCCAGGCCGCTCAGGCTACGCCGCAATCGGTGTATTACGCCGTCTTTAACTACAATGATAATAAGAGCCAGTACTACGCCTTCCAAAATCAGAGCGTCTCGCAGCCGTCGTCGGTGACGGCCGCCAGCTTCAATAAGACCTACCCGGCGTATGTCGGGGCACCGGGCGCTAAGCAGACCATCTGGAACGAAACTCGTGACGGCAAGCAGGTGTTTATGGTTGGCGACGCCAACGCCGCTAGCGCCCATGTCATCAGCTCGCTGACTGGCTATAAGGTCTATGGTTGGTACGGCGACGACTACCTGCTGGTGTCTAAGAGTAACAGCCAATTATTTATCGTTCCGGTCGGCGGCTCGCCAGCACCACTGGCCTTGACCAATTACTACAAACCAGGTCAGAACGTGGTTATTAACAGCTATGGTTATGGCGGCCTGTAATATAATTGCACCCGACATCGCAGCTTTCCAGCAGACCATTTTAGATTATTACCGCCAATTTGGGCGGCACGATTTGGCTTGGCGTCAGCCTGATGCCGCTGGCTTTGATCCGTACAAAATTATGGTTAGCGAGCTGATGTTGCAGCAGACCCAGGTAGCGCGGGTGATTCCTAAATATGACAGTTTCTGAGCTAGTTTTCCGACTTTAGGCAGCTTGGCGGCCGCGCCGTCGGGGTCTGTCCTGACGGCCTGGAGTGGCCTCGGCTACAATCGGCGGGCCAAGTTTTTACAGCAGGCGGCGCAGCTGATCATGGCTAATTTTAAGGGTCGATTTCCTGAAACCAGTGCCGAACTTAGGCAGTTACCTGGTGTCGGCGTCAACACGGCCGGTGCGCTTCTGGCCTACGCTTTTGACCGGCCGGTAGTGTTTATCGAAACTAATATCCGTTCGGTCTTTATCCATCACTTTTTTACCGATGAGGCGGCGGTCAGCGATCATCAGGTCTTAGAACTGGTCCAGGCCACGCTGCCGGCTACCAGCTCGCGATTATGGTACTGGGCCTTGATGGATTACGGCAGTCATCTCAAACAGACTACCGGTAACGCTAATCGGCGCAGTACCGGCTACAGCCGCCAATCGGCTTTTGCCGGCTCGGTACGTCAGCTCCGCGGCCAAGTTATCAGACTCTTGACCGAGCGACCCCACAGTACCGAGGAACTGGCGACAATGATTGCCGACGACCGTCTGCCGGCTGTACTACAGGCGCTAGACAGCGAAAAAATGATTACGCGCCATGACGATCGGCTGAGTATCTAAAAGCATGAGCTTTATGCTAAACTAAGCCTAACTATGGAACCTACGCCTACCACTCCAGCCCCAGTGCCAGCCCCGGCCCCAGCGCCAACTGCTATGGACGTGGTAGCGCCACCCAAACCAGCAGCTGCCGAAGAAGGGCTGGCGACACCACCGCCCGTCGAGGTCCCCGAAGCTGGCAGTGAACCCGAAGCCGAAGTCCAAACCGAAGAGCCGACAGCGCCGCTGCCGGTCCAGCAGCCGGCTCCGTTACCAGCTGCCAAAGTCAAAGCCCCGAAAGCGCCCGGTGTCGGCCTGGCAATCACGGCCACGGTCATTATTATTATCGTTATCGCTTGCCTGGCCGTCGTGGCTTACATTAAGCGCTAGCTTGCTCTTAGGCGGTCGACTGCGGTAATATGTAGTCGATGTTTACCCAAGCCGACAGCTTATTACCAGAACCCGGAACGGTCGGTGTGCTGCCGACCGATACGGTCTATGGCTTAGTGGCCCGCGCCAGCGACCAAGCGGCCGTCGGGCGCCTCTATAAGCTAAAGTTACGCGAGCACAAACCAGGCACTATTATCGCGGCCTCAATCGACCAGTTGGTCGAACTTGGGATCAAGCGGCGCTACCTGACCGCCGTCAGCCGGTATTGGCCGGGCGCTGTCAGCGTCGTTATTCCCTGTGGCCTGGAGCTTGGCTATCTACACCAAGATAAGGGCAGTCTGGCGGTCAGGATCCCTGATAACGCCGACTTGTGCCAGCTGTTAGAAAATACCGGGCCGTTGCTCACGAGTAGCGCCAACGAACCCGGTGCCCCGACGGCTAACACGACAGCCGAAGCTCGCGGTTATTTTGGCGATCAAGTCGATTTTTATGAAGATGGCGGTAACCTCAGTCAGCATCAGCCGTCAACGGTCATCCGCATCGTTGACGACGCAATCGAGATTTTGCGGCCAGGTGCCGTAATTATCGAAGTCTAGTACAATGTAACTATGACATTTGATGAATACCAAAAAGCGGCCATCACCACCGCGCTGCCGGCCTATGACGACCCGATCATGCAAAATAGCATCTGGGTCATGGGTATCGCCGGCGAGGCTGGCGAAGTCGTCGAGAAATGGAAGAAGGCCGTCGCCTACCGACAGGGTAAGTTCAGCGACGATGAATTTGCCGACTTCAAGAAAGAATTTGCCGACGTCATCTGGTACATCGCCGTGCTGGCCGACAGTCTCGGTTTATCGCTCGACGAACTGATGCAAGACAACCTCGCCAAGCTCAAAAGCCGCCACGCCCGCGGCGTTATCAAAGGCAGCGGCGATAACCGCTAAAGCCGCTAGCTAGTAAAGTTCTGGCGCAGCCAGTCGTCTAGCGAATTGCCACCGCCACCGACCATGGCGACTACCATGGTCTTACCGTCGGCCAGGTGCATATCGATCTTGCTCTTCAAGTCATCACCCATAGTAGCCGGCTCGGCAATCGCAGGGTCGGCCAGATAGGTAATCATTTCCTCCGGTGGAATGATTCGTTGCTCTGGGTCTTCGCGGGCCAGGTAACTCGGTAGCCAGTAGACTTGGCTGGCGCCAGCAAAACAATCCTTATATTCGGCTTTTAAGAAGTGCTGGCGGCGGTTGGTCAAGGGTTCGTAGACCACCACTAAGTTCTGGCCGGATTCGGCGGCCATCTCGGTGGCGACACTCATGGCGCCACGGATTTTCTCGGGGGTGTGGGCGTAGTCGCTGTACAGATCAGGCACGATCTGCTCCATCCGGCGATTAAGCCCAGGGAAGTCATTGATGCTGGCCAGCAGCGTTTCGATTGATGCACCGGTAGCCTGATGAACGGCAGTCACCGCCAGCCAGGCGTCGAGGCGGTTGTAGAAGCCTTTGAGGGTAATCTGTGACAAGTGGTCATTGGCTGGATCGAGGACGCTGACGGCTTCCGTGGAGGCTAATCTGAGGTAATCGGCGTCATCCTGCCAGACGTAGCTCTTCTGGCTCTGCTCGATGAACTCGATAAAGGCCTGCTGGTAATCTTCACGGGTCGGGAAAATCTCGTGGTGATCCCAGCTGACACCGGTAATCAGGCTGATAGCCGGCTCGAAGGCTAAGAAGTTACGATCAAACTCGTCGGCCTCGTAGACAAAGTACTTGCTACCTTCGGTAAACTCACCCATCTCGCCATAACTGACCTTGGCCGGTAGCAGGTAACTGACCGGTTCCTGTAACTGCTTGAACAACCAGATCACCATGGCGGTGGTGGTGGTTTTGCCGTGGGTGCCGGCAATGGCAATCAGCTGCAGGCCGGTTTCCTGCAATAATAGGTTTAACAGCTCGTCGCGTTTGCTGGTTTTTATCTCTTGATCGAGGCAGAAACGCAGCTCGGCGGCGTCAGGATTTTCGAGGGGCAGGGCCGAGGTATAGACCATCCAATCGATAGGTTCTACGTCGTAGACCCGCGAGATAGCGTCGTAATCCTGACCGATGTGAATATTAGTGATACCGTGGGCCCGCAGGTACTGGATATACTGCGAATCCTGTTTATCAGAGCCGGAAACGGTGTAGCCGGCCTGATGGGCGATCTGGGCCAGCGGGCCGATACCAGCGCCGCCGATGCCAGAAAAATAAATATGCATAGCTCTAGTATAAACCCTTAATAACCGTAGGGCGGCCATAAATGGTCGGCGCTGTTATAATCATAATCAGCATGATCAAATTAAAACCGTTACCAATCCTGATCGGCACGACGGTTGTCGGTGCCTCAATCTGTGCCTTTTCACTGCGGGCCAATAATCAGCATATGCTACAGCTGCGCCAAGCCGTTTACACGGCCGACCAAAAAGGCGAGGCCGTCGTGCCGGCGCTCGGCCAACTACAAAGTTACGTTACTGCTCACATGAACACCAAGCTTGACGGTGGCTCAAGCGCCGTCTACCCACCGATCCAACTCAAATATACCTACGACCGCCTGGTCCAGGCTAGGAGCGACAAGCTATCGCAGACCAACAGCCAGACCTATAACGCCGCTCAGAACTATTGCGAGCAACAGAACTCGACCGACGTTTCGGGTCGCAACCGCGTACCCTGCATCGAGCAATACGTTCAAAGCCACGGCGTCCAGTTGGCTGCTATCTCCGACGCACTCTACAAGTTCAGCTTCGTATCACCGGTTTGGTCGCCCGATCTTGCTGGCTGGAGTTTGGCGATAACAATTGTTTTGGCCATCGCGACCGTCATTGTCGCCGTTCGTCGTTTCCTCATCAAGAACTGAACTGGCCGAGTCACTTAAAAAAGCCCCTCGGAAGGGGCTTTTTTAATACTTACGGCTTAACTAGGGCTTAGTCGTCGTAGTTGTTGGGGTTGAACCAGCGGCGTTGGTAGAGCCCTGGACGTTATTAGTGGTGCTAGCGTTGCTAGCGGTGTCGCTACACTTCTGACCAGTCGGATTCTGGGTCTTGAAGGTCTTGACAGCCTTGGCGACCTGGCCGGTGTCCTGTAGGTTCTCCCAGAAGGTGACTTGTGAACGGTTGATGACCATCTGGTCCGATGGTGAGTGCAGCTCACAACCTAACTTCACTAGCGAGACGCTGGTGTTAGCGTTGGCGGCCGTACCGGTGCCGGTGCTGGAGGTCTGGAGGTAGTAGATGTTGCTGACAACAAAGTAGTTGCTGTTGAGCGTCGTGACGTTTCCGAAGTACACCTGACCGGTGCTAAGGAAGACGGCTTGTAGTTTATCTTTTTTGACGTAGCCTTGCTCGGCGCTAGCCTTGTTGCCGGTACCAGCCAAGAGGGCGATAGCGACTAAGAAGACAGCCGCGACGACGACTAAGCCGACTAAGCCAACCTTACCGAATTTGTTGTTGTCTGAACTGGCCTTACGGCCGACACCAGCGGCTGCTGGGTGTGCGCTAGGAGTGACTCCTGGCTGTTGCGTGCTACGGTTAAAATCCATACCTTTTACTTCTCCACCTCTTATACTTTTTATAGTTACCGCATAAGTGTAATACAGCCATTAAGCTTATGCAATATGAAATCATAAGCAATATTGCCAGCCTGTGGATGAATTACTTCTTACAGCGCTGCGAAAAAGGGATTAGTCCAGCGGTCCTAAGAAGATGATAACTGTTAATTAGGCTTGACAATTAAAAACCCACCAGAGTATGTTAGGGGTACATCACTAAGTTATAAGAGAGGGAGAGTCAGCAATGGCATACAAGCACACTAACTCAAAAGGTGTCACGTACTACTTAAATTCCAAGGAAGTTACCTTGCGCGGTGGCAAAGTCCAGAGAATCTTTTACTTTAGTAAGGACGAGCGCCCAGAAGCTACCGACCTACCAGAAGGTTACGAAGTGAACGAGAACCCTCGCAACGGTTTCTTGACCATCAAGCGTAAAGTTTAATGCTCCCTTAGCGCCTGGCGCTAACCGACTTTATAAACCACCCGAGCTCATCGCCGGGTGGTTTTTTATTGTTAAGATTGCATAAGCGTGTTATAATACTACTATGAACCAATATCTCGAAACCGATGATCAGATTGATCGATTAGTCGATACCCAACAAATTTCCTACTCTGAAGCCGCCGACCAACTTGGCATGACACTGCCATCTGCGAAGACTGTCTCAGCACAAGCGATTATTCAGCGTAATGCTGACAATCAATATTACTCCCAGCAATTTGGTGTGGGCGAAGGTACAGTTTCTATAGAGCAGCAACGAATTAACGCAGCTGGTGCTGCCGCTTGTCGCGCCGCACTCAATAAATCGAATCCAAACCTACAACCCTAATGTCTCGTTCGCGTAAGCCAGGTGACGGCCAGGAGTCTATGATTGTCCAAGCTGTCGGCGAACAAACGATCGCGGTTGACGCTTTGCCACTCGAAACTTTCACAGCCGCGACGAGTCGCGTTGAACAAGCGTTTCATCTGAGCACCGTATTGAGCAATTATGATGCTATTGCATCTCAGGAAGACTGGTTACGAGCCGCACGATTACCAGCCACATCTTTACATGGCTCGCTCTATACTAGTAGTCAAAAAAAAGGTGATGATATTGTTGCCGGACGCCAACGACAACATGATGCATTAGTCGAGGGATCTCGGGCGGAATTTTTTAAAGCTTTTGGTCGCAACCTGTTAGTTGACTCAAATTTAGTCGAGCTAATGACGGCCGACGCTATGACTCAACAAGAATATAGCCGTTTTGAACAGCGATACCGTGGCGAGACATCGACTCGCTGTGAACGTCGTGCTCATTATCGGCTCTATCTTGGAAGTCTTGTGACGTCACTTAATGTAGACCCCGGAGTAACCGTATTAGACGATCTGACCGCAGAGCCTATAGCTAAGCCAAATCTTAAAGCCAGAACTGCTTTAGCACGCATGCTCAAACCGGAATTCCAGGGCTTACAAACTAATGATTATGGACAGTTAGAAAATGATACAGTTGCTAAGTATCAGCCAGCTAATCTGCGTACAAGGCTGGTCGGGGTAGGGTCGCGGACGCCAAATTCTGTCGGTTATATAAGGGATGGTGAGAAGCAAATTACCTATATTTCAGTTTCGCCACTCGCTTGGAAGTTAACTCGCAGCTTACCAAAGCTAGCGGAGGCCGCTGTCAATGGATCGCTTAGTAAACGGTACCAATTAGTTGGAGAAGTGCTTGATACCGACGCTCCACGCCGAGCCGGTATTCACGCTATCGAGAGCCGTCAGTCGGTACTCAAAAAACACCGTGCGAACGTTGTAGGTGACTCACTTTTATTGATTGATCAGTTTGAAGAAGCTCTTAAGTATAATGCCGGCCTGGCCCGCTTTGGTTCGGAAGCTCAAGCTCGGCTCAAACTGGCTGAATTACAAAGTACGACCTTTGACGAAATGCTGTGGACGGCTGGCGTTAACGGCCGATTAAATAAGCAAGATCAACAACTGATGAAGCGAAGCGTGGAGCGGGCTATTTATTTTGCGCCAACTGCCGCTGCCCGCTCCAAAAATTTTGGAAGTTTGCTTGGACTCGCGAAAGAATGGCGCTTAGCGCAAGCTGAATTATTTGACTCTTTATTAGCAACTTGTGCACACTATATTGATACTCACCAGGCTCATGACAAATAATCTTACTACATTACCAAAACCATTCTTTGTGTTGGCGCCGATGGACGATGTTACCGACACCGTTTTTCGCCAAGTGATTGCTGATTGTGCGGCACCAGACCTGTATTTTACAGAGTTTGTTAATGTTGATGGACTACAAAGTCCAGGCCGACCGAAACTGCTCAAAAAACTTCGTTTTACGGCAACTGAACAGCCGCTTATTGCTCAAATCTGGGGTAAAAATCCGGAGAACTTCCAAAAAACAGCCGCCGAAATTGCTGACGGCTCACTAGCTCGTGAACTCGGCCTGCCAGAAGGCATAAATTTCGCGGGAATTGACCTGAATATGGGGTGCCCGGAAAAGAACGTCGTTAAAAACGGGACGTGCAGTGCGCTAATCAATGATCCAGAGCTGGCTGTGGCCATGATTCAAGCGACCCAAGCTGGCTCGGCTGGCCGGTTACCAGTCAGTGTTAAAACTCGGCTTGGTTTTAACACAGTTGATTTTAATTGGCCCACTACCCTGCTCCAGCAGAAACTTAACATGCTAAGTATACACGGGAGAACTCGGGCTCAAATGAGTAAGGTCCCAGCCGACTGGGCGGCTATTGGCCATGTCCGAGAACTCCGTGATGCCCTGGCACCGGACACCCTAATTGTTGGTAACGGCGATGTAATGAGCCGAGCTCAGGGTGAGGCTCTGGCCGCCGAACACCGGCTAGACGGCATTATGGTGGGGCGTGGTATTTTCCAAGATCCGTTTCTGTTTGACCAGCAGTCTCCCTGGCTCGATTTAAGCCCCGAGCAGCGAATCGCGCTCTATCGCCACCATGTCGAATTATTTGCGGCCACCTGGCATAATAACGAGCGACCGATCCACACGCTTAACAAATTCTGCAAGATCTACATTAATCATTTTGATAATGCCAAAGAACTGCGCGAAGCATTAATGAACGCCGAATCAGCCGCTGAACTGCTGCAGATTATGGACAAAGCTACCGTCCTCTAAGGCCAGTGTCAGCTATACTAAAGTGATGCAAAATTGGCTAATAACTATCTGGCATCAGCTGCTTAAGCGACCATATCGCTTAGCGACCACTTACGATCAAGGTGCCGGCCCGGCAATTGTTTTGCTCCATGGCATTGGGCGAACGGGCAATGTTTGGAAGCGGGTGACTGAATTACTGCGTACGGCAGCGCCCAATACTCGGGTGTTAGCCTTCGATTTAATAGGTTTTGGCGCATCACCGAAGCCCGACCATTTACTGTATACGGTTGACGATCACGCGGCAGCTGCGGTTGCTTCCATCGAGCACTTGCGGCTCAAAAAGCCAGTTGTTATTGTTGGCCATTCAATGGGCTGTTTGGTAGCGGTGCGGGTGGCAAAATTACGCCCCGATTTAGTACAACATTTAGTGCTTTACGAAATGCCGCTATACGAAGGGCTGCCACAAAAATGGCACTACCGGACGCGCATAAACGCTTACTTTAAACTCTACGATTGGATCGCCCGTCAGAATCCGACTTTTGATGAAGTAAAGCGACAAATGAAGCAGCGACTAGCAACCCGAGTGGTCGGAGCTGACCTAAACGCTGACAGTTGGCAGCCGTATGTAAAAAGCCTGAAAAATACCATTATGAAACAGTCTGCCGCCGAAGATCTACCGCTACTAAGCATGCCAGCAGATATCATTTATGGCTCACTCGATTTTTTTGTTATCCGCGGCAAAGTCCAGCAAACGCTGGGGCTCAATTCCAAGTTAGTGACGCTGCACACCATAAAAGAACGCCACGTTATTTCAAACCAAGCTAGCCAATTTATTGTTGACCGTGTCTCGGCTGTTTTGCCCAATTTTTAGCCAAGCGACAGAACTATAACGCCAATTATTCCAACGACGGCTCCGGTTAACGGAATGAATTTTGTTTTCTCTGCCAAATATTTTAGAGCTAAAAAGATTGTAAGTAGTGGATACGTAGCCGATAACGCGGTTACAACCGCGCCACTGACATCGGTTGAACGCGAGATCCCGATATCTAAAGCGATAGCACCACAGAGCTGGATGCTGCCAGCGTACAAAATATTTTTATCACTTAAGCCAAGTCTGACTTGAGACCAGGATAGCTCAGCTTTGCGACCGGTTAATGGCAATAATAGAATTACTGTCAGGGCTGCGAACGTGCCGCTCATCAGTGAGGTTAGCTGCCAATCTATACGTTTAATGGCCTGGGAGATAACGGCGTAACCCAATCCCCATAAGATGGCAGTCAGTAGCGCTAAAGCTGGGCCTTTTGTTATTTTACGACTGCCTTTCGTAGTAGAAATCAGGCCCGAGGCCAACAGAATACCAACAACGGTTAGTAAAATACCAATAATTTCGCGGCTAGTTAAACGAGCGTGAAAGACGCTGAGCGCCAATACTGTGGTAATGAGCGGGTAGGTACTTGTTAGTGGGCTAACGATGCTGACTGGCCCAGCTTTCAACGCTAGAAAAAAGCAAGCCGCTCCCAAAGATAAAATAATTCCGCCTAGTGTCGCTAACCAAAATCCGGCAGCCGTTAAGGGAACGTGATGACGTAAGAAAACTACAAAGATTACCGCAAAAATAAGCGCACTAATGGTGTTTACTAAGGCTACACCTAGCAATGGAGCTACCGTTTTGGTCGATTTAGCAGCAAAGAAATCCGAGACGCCCCAGCTGACCGCAGCGGTTAAGCCGAGAAGGAAAAGAATAAGACTGGCAGACATTTACCTATGATATCAGACGTTGGTGGAGTTACTGCAACGTTGCTCAAGGTAGTAAAGAGCTTCGTTAAGAACAATTCAGGGGCAACTTCTTATTGCTAATTATTATCTGGCGCGTCAGCAATTTTCGTCTGTAGGCGTCCCAGCCTATTATCATCAGCGGGCAAGAAGTAACTCAACCATTGGCCCATATATTGCAGATCTAGAGCAGTCCCCCGTGTTTTAACAACGGCCTCAATATCTAACCAATCTTTTGGCCGATCGAACAAAACCTTGCACACCATCAAGTCCTCGATTGACAGCACAGGTATATCTATCCCGGGTGCGAAAGATTCGTAGACTACTCGTGCAGCCATCGATTGATGAAAATCAGTATTTGAGAAGAATAAGTCGACGTAGGTCTTGTCCCACAACGATCGAGTCTGTCCGACAGCAGCCAATTCACGTCGGACTTTATCTTCGTCGGGGAGCGCCGAAAGGCTTCTGAGCACATCCAAAGCTTGGTCTTCATCACTAGGATCGAGAAAAATGTTGATGTCGATATCCAACGTGGCGCGCGGCTCACGATGATAGTTTAATGCGATAGCACCACCAAAAGCATACGGCAGACCGGCTTGAAGTAATCCATCGTGGAGAGCAATCACTCTGTCAGGCCAACTCAAATCACCGCGCAACTCAGCCGGCGGGTAGGACTCGTCTGTCATTCTTTAGTGCGATTATCAGCTACTATTTGAGGTGTTGGAAACCCAGGGAACATTTCGCTGGGGTCCTTGCCGAGCCCCGTCTGACTGGCCATTTGTTCAGCATACACAGACAATTGACACATCGCACTGGCATGTTCGGCCGAGGAGGCTTTTCGCCAAAATGACACCGTTTCGTTATCATAAACACCTAACGGGCCCACAAAAGCCGCTAGACGCTGCGCCTTAGTATCTCGCTCCTCTTGGCTGTCGTGATTATTAACTAATTCAGTCATAGAGTTATTATCTCACGCAAGAATTACAGTTACAAGCGGTCCGTGATCGCTGAATAGTTGCAATAGCCTCAACTATATTGGTATACGCCACCCGCAATAAAACAAAAACCACCCTGCGGGCGGTCATTGTTTTATTGGTGGGGGTACTTGGACTGGCGGCCTATGGCCTTTTCCGCTGCGGCGTGCTCGGTGCTAGCACCTGTGCGCGTCCTCGCTCCACGACCCAAGGTCCAATTACTGCCTGCGGCAGCCTTGGTCCTTGGATCGAGTCCAAGCACCCTAATAAAACAAAAACCACCCTGCGGGCGGTCATTGTTTTATTGGTGGGGGTACTTGGACTTGAACCAAGG
>JBBRLU010000016.1:0-19310 GCA_038231175.1 Saccharimonadales bacterium (SeqCode)
GGCGGCGCCGACCCAGAGTAAGTTGTCGCCCTGGACATGAGCCGCACGGCGGTGCCAGTGAATGCTGCGGACACTGAGTTGTTCGCCGTCGTCGTAGGTGGTGGCCCAGAAACGGACGTGGTGGCGATTACCGGAGCCACCACCGTCTATGGGTAGCTGAAAGGCTAAATCCTGCTTGCGGCCAAACAAATATAATGTGCTGATCGGAGCGGTCAGATAGCTTCGTTTAAATAGGGTGCTGAGTACGTGGCGGATGACGTTCGTGGGGCTGTTGTGCGAGTCGGCGCCGTACCTCCCGGCTTTATGCATAGCTTGCTGCACCTGGCGCCGGGTACCGACGATGGCGACATTGAGCGGGTCAGAAGCAAAACCATCCGGTGTCACGCAGTATAACGGTAAGTGCCGTGGCGGAAAAAAGATCCGCAGTAATCTGATAGCTGCCGGAATAAAGACGTAGGCCACCAGGACGTAGGTGATAAAGACCGCGGCCGCCACCGGCAGCCGCCGCTCGAAGTATGGAAACAGCCGACTGATGGACAGCCAGGCAATAATAATGCCTGGTAGTAAAATGCTAAATCGCTTTAGATAGCGCCAGCCGTGACTCAACATACAACATACGTCAGCACGGCTTAGTGGTGCTCGCCGTGGCCGTGGTCCATGTCGCCCATGTCACTCATGTCATCCGGTCCGCCGTTCATCATGGCCAGCATACTGCGACCGCCGCTTTTGTAAAAACGGTAGACGATGACGGCCGCTAGTACCAGGAAAAAGATGTTCAGGTAGGTCGTGTAGTTAAGGGTGATGGCGGCATCGGTGACCCGGGCGTTACGGACGGTAGGCGTAATGTGGAGGACGGCGAACAGGGCCTCGATGAAGTAGCCGGCCAGCACCATGGTCAGGTAAAAACTGCCGGTGATGAAGGCGGCCATCTTGAGGCCGTAGTATTTGCGGTAGATATTGATGATCGGCAAGATGATCAGGTCGGCAAAGATAAAGCTGATGACGCCGCCAAAGCTGATGCCGCCGTTCCACAGGACGCCGGCCAATGGCACGTTACCGATGGAGCAGACGAAGCTCAGGACGGCCACCAACGGACCGACTAACGGTCCCCAGATTTTGGATAGCAACGCGTGGTCGACTAAGAAGAATTTTTCCCAGAAGCTGTTCGGTACCCAGGCGCCGACGGCGCCGGCGATCAGTAGGCCGATGACGATGTCCTTCAGTACGGCCGCCCACTCCATGACGAAGATATGGGAAATGCTGGTAAAGCCCCGCCCCGAGAACAACCGCTGCCAAAAGCTGCCGCTACCGCCGACGCTCATATCCATGGCAGCGTGGCCCTCCATCGAGCCGGCTACTGCCATGTCGGCCTGGACCCGGGCGTCTTTGACCAGCTTATCGCGCAGGAACAGGCGGAAAAATATGGCCAGTAGGATGATCATGATCGGCCCGCCGATAAACTCGGCCAGCGTAAATTGCCAGCCGATCAGCAGCGCCAAGATGATGCCGAGCTCAATCACCAGGTTAGTGCTGGCAATCTCGAAAGCCATGGCGGCGGTAAAGCTGGCGCCCTTGCGAAACAGCGATCGTGCCA
Source organism: Saccharimonadales bacterium (SeqCode) (assembly GCA_038231175.1). GTDB lineage: Bacteria > Patescibacteriota > Saccharimonadia > Saccharimonadales > UBA4665 > UBA4729. The sequence continues at coordinate 1,595 of JBBRLU010000016.1, forward strand.
GGGCGACAGCGGCGTAGGAGCACGATGAGCTGGCTGCTCCGAGGCCGGCGGCGATCGCCAATGTCTTTGGCCGGTCATCGCCCAGTAACTTAGTGATGGTAGAGCGGCGGATCAAAGCTTGGACGGTGGCTGACAGAATGAAGCCTAGGATCAAAGCCCACAGGACTTCCCAGGTCATACTGCCGGCTAGTGATAGGGCGTGTAAGATAGCGTGCATGAAGGGTCCTTAATGATTATTTAGCGGTGATATGGTTGATTATCGTTGATGGTGCTGGCTCGGTACAGTGATTCGGCTAAGACCACCATAGCCAGGTCGTGCGGAAAGGTCAAGCTGCTGAGGCCGAGCTGCTGGTCGGCGGCCTTAATGACCTCGTCGGGCAAACCGTCGGGTCCGCCGATCATGAAGCAGACTTCCTGGCCGGTTTGGGCTCGGCGCTCCAGAAACGTCGCCAACTTGTGACTGGTGTACTGGGGTCCGTCGATGGTCAGGGCGATCAGATAGTTTGATTTAGCCGCCGCCAGGAGGTGCTGACTGTCATTATATTTGTCGGGTACATGGCTGACACGTAACTGATGATAATGTTGCAGCCGACCGATGTATTCATCCCAGCCGGCCTTAGCATAATCGAGCTTAGGTGCGCCGACGGTCACGATATGGATTTTCATGTCCACATCATACCATTTAGGTGTAATTACTGTTTCGATATGCTATAAGCCTTGTGGGCAGCAACTTTGCCAGTACTGCTACTTTTGACAACATAGCGCGGCTCAGCCTGGCTAGCTGTAATGGTCAGACCTTGATATTCGCTGTCGCTGGTTACTTTTTTGACAATAGTTCCCTGCACTTGGCCTTGGGGCGAGTTCCAAGTAACCTTATCATTAACTTTAAAATCTGACATAACTTCTCCTCGTAGAGTTAGTCTACAAGTAATAATGAATGCTAGCAGTAAGAATGATTACCGACGGCTGATGATAGCAATATTGTGTTCGTGCCGTAAGTCGATAGCTTTATCTTGGAAAAAGTCACGGACTGCCCGCTCAACGCCAGGCAGCGCCGTTTTTTGGTAATCGTCGATGGTTATGACGCCGCCAGCCACTAAGCGCGGCCAGACTAGTCGCAACGAATCGATGATCGACAGGTAAAAGTCGCCGTCCAAAAACGCAAAGCTGATGGTAGCTGGTAATTGTTCGGCTGTCAGGTCGCTAAACCAAGCCTTGACCGTTATTGGCGGCGCCAACCGAGCTTTGTGAAATTCTTGTAAGAACTGTTTCTTTGACACACTTAATTCCCCGCCCTGAAACTGTTCGCCGGTGCCACTAGCGTCAAGGGCCGTTTTAGCAGGTAAGCCGCTGAAGGAGTCGTAAGCGTATAGCTGCCGCTGATCGGCCCCGTCATAATGATCAAGCAAACGCCGTAAAAAAAGTGTGGTCGTGCCAACGTAGCAACCGAGTTCGACCACATCGCCGCCGACGTGCTTTGCTAACAGCTGTTCCAGCTGGCTGAGTACCGTGGTCATGGCCGGCCGGCCGATCTGTTGGGAGATGATCGGATATCTGCTTAAGAGCTGCTGGGTAATGCCTGGCATTGAGACCCAGTGTAACAGCTTGGTAGAAGCCTGAGCTACATTTAGATTTAGGCCCGGGTAATGACGAGATTGCTGCCGGTAGTACCGACCAGCGTCCAGCGATCGTCCTCCAGCCGTAGGCGGTAGGAGACATTGCCGTCGGTGACATCGAACAGCTTGACCAACTGCTGGCCTTTGCGGACCAGGTACTGCATGGTCATCTCGGCAAAGGTGTATTCGCGGTCGCCCCAGATCATGCGCTTGGGAAAGCTTTCTAACTGGTGCTGGTTCTTCTGGCTACGGGTTGGGTTGATAAAGCCGAGGGCGGTTACTTCGATGGTGGCGTCAATTCGAGTCATATGAGTGTTCTCCTGGGTGTAAAAAGTTATAAAAAAGAGAGACTGCAAACTAAATCTGCAGTTGAACGGATTGATTTTGAGAACCTGCTGGCTATGGCGCCGGGCCCCGTTCAAAGGACGACGTTTCCTAAAAAGGACCAGAAGATGAATGAAAAGCTACAGGGACGCCTGGCACATGGATGAATCCGGCCGGTGAGTGTGTCGCTTGTAAAAAAGTCTGCGCGGAGGAAGGTTCTAAAACCAGCCCACACATGGCTAGTCCAACAGTATAGTCCTGCTGGCGCAGCCGCTGCAAGCCTTGTTTTTATCGTTGATTATGGTTACTTGGCTAAGTTAGCAAAGGCCCGCCAGACGCTGAACCCCAGCCCTCCAGCAATAGCTAGCACGACCCAGGCGGCCGTAAAGATACCGGCGGTGTTACCGATCAGGCCGAAGATCAGGGCCACCGGGATAAAGGCCAAATAGCCGAGCGTACTGACGATCGAAGTCGATCCGGCGCGCACCTTAGCGGGCAAAGCGTCGTGCAACAATTTGCTTAAAGAGATGTCTAGCAATAACAAGGCGCCCAGGAATACGGTGGCACAGAGTACGAAGACCAGGCTGCTATGCACGAGCATCCCGGCCGCGGCCGCCAGTACCAGGCCGACTAAGCCGGCCGTGATGATATTTTTGGGAACGAGCCTGCCGGCGACAATGCCAGCGATGCTGGTACTACTGAGGAGGGTGGCATTGATCAGGCCGTATAATCTGAGCGGTACGGCTAACGCGATCAGCCATAGCTGATCAAAGTCGTACAGCAACCGTGAGCCGACGGACACCAGAATAATACCCGCCATGACGTAATAGACGGCCCGGGTGTGGATCAGCGCCGTAAAGGTAGCCCTGATGTGCGCCCCGACTAAGCCATTGACTTCTTTACGATGTAATTTCGGCTCCCTGAACTTTGCCAGCACCACTAGCGCTAGCAACAAGAACGGAATCGAGGCAAAATAGGTCGCCCGCAGCGAACCGTTTTCGGTTACCAGTGTGCTCAGTAAAGAACTGATCACCAATCCAGAGCCAGCAATGATCTGTAAGTAGCCATAGTAGCGGGCGTAATTATGGGCGTTACCCTGCTCTTCAATCAATAAATCATAAATAATCGATTGATCTGACCCAGCGTAGCAGGCAAAGTGTAGGCCCCATAAGCTGGCCGATATGGCGTAGATCCAGAAGGACTGGCTGAAGCCACCGATCAGGCAACTCAGCAGCAGTGCTCCGGTGGCTACTAATAACATGCCCTTCCGACTCCAGCGGTCGGCTAGGATTCCAGCCGGTATGTTGACCGCCAGCATGACGACCGTATAAATAATCGTTACCAAAGTGATGGTTTGGGTGTTGAAACCGATTGATTTTAGAAATATTTTCTCGATGGCGTACCAAAAAATAAGGCAATTTAGAAAAGTCGCCAGGTACAGCGGTAATAGACGTCTGGTTATGGAATGATGCATAAAAGATTGTGTCAGTAGTTGGATTACTTGACGGTGTTGATAAAAGCCGCCAGTTCACGGGGCGTCAGCTCGGCTTTGACGACGTAGCCGTCGGCCTGGGCTTCGATGGCGGCCCGGACGTCTTCGCGTTGCTCGAGGTGGGTGGTGATGATGATCTTGGCGCGCAGGTCTTTAGTCTTGGCCGGGCCGCGCAGGGCCTGCAAGATTTCGATACCGGTGACGTTAGGCAGCATTAGATCGAGTAGGATAATGTCGTAGTCGTCGGTCTGGGCGGCTTCCAGACCCTTTTGGCCATCGGTTATGACATCGACGCTGTAACCGGCCTTGCCGAGCGCCCGGGCGTACAGCTCGCCGATAAAATGCTCGTCTTCGATGCATAAGACTTTGCGGCCGGTCGCCGGGGTGACAGTCTGTGGTTGTGGCGTCGGCATCTTGGTGGCGATCAAAGGGGTTGTGTCGGGTGTTTGGGCTAATGGTTCCATGACTATACTCTAGCAGATTACGGTCATATTGTTAGCGCCGATATAGCGAGTGATTCTTGATCCAGCCGTGGGCGCCGCGGATCATGTCGTCGTCGCCCTGCTTCTTGGCGGCTTCGGCCAGCGTGGCGTAGGGTTGCAGCGTAAAGCCGAAGGTGCTGCCGGCACCTTCGCGGGAGCGCACCCAGACGTTGCCGCCGTGGGCCGTAACGATCGCTTTTACCAGATATAGACCCAGGCCCGTACCGCCGATCTGGGCCCGGTTACGGTGGTCACGATAAAACTTAGTGAACAGGTTCGGCATGATACTGCTGCTGATGCCCAGACCGAAGTCTTGGACGGTAGTCTCGATGAGGCCATCCGTCGTCAAGTGGCTGTCGATCTTTATCGTCGGTGTGCCGTTACTGTACTTGATAGCGTTATCGATAAGATTATTAACAACTTCAGTGATACTCAGGCGGTCGGCTCCGATTTTCGGCAGATCGGGTGCGATTGTCCGTTCTAGGGTGATCCCCCGGACTTTGGCGCGCAGGTCGAGGTTAGTCAGCGCGGCTTCCAAGACGGTCTTCCAGTCTTCTTCTTGAAGTTTGAGTTGCATCTGGTCGTCGTCGACGCGAGCAACGTTCAGGATATTATTGACGAAGGCCGTCAGTTGCTGGGCGGTGGCGCTCATCTTTTCCATGAAATCTAATAATTCGGGGTCACCGGTATCGGCCAACTCCTCTTCAAAGACTTCGATATAACCACGTAGCAGGGTCAAGGGCGTCCGTAATTCGTGAACCGACAAAGCGATGAAGCTGACGGCCTGCTCATCCTGGCTGTACTGCTTGGTATGGTCGAATAGTACCAACATGGTTTCGATTTTCTGGGCGTTGCCGCGGTTATAATAACTGGCCAGGTCAAATAGGCGCATCGGGTGATTATCGCCGACGCCTAGCCGGACCCGCTCCCAGCTACCGACGGCGGTGGCATTGTTTTGCTTGGCGGCCTTGAGCCAGCTGTCGAACGTTTCGGCACTCGGAAAGGCCATATCCATGACCATGTAGATGTTCTTACCTGTCAGATCAGCCGCCGGAATACCGAGATAATCGGCAAAAGCGCTGTTGGCATACTGAACGGTTTCGGTATCGTCGAGTACCACGAAGGGTAACGGTAGATTAGTGGCAACAAAATTACGCTGGAGATCGAGACTGTCCTTACGGGCGGTGGCGGCCAGCCGATCGGCGATGTCGGTCAGTTGGTAGACTTGACCGGCCAGACTGGCGACTAACTCACGGCCGATCTTAAGTTTAGCAATATCGGGCGGGGCGCTGAGCGCTTGGTCGGGGCTGATATGTACAATGATCTGGCGCAGCGCATCTAGGGGAGTCAGCAGAAATCGGCTAGCCGATCCGGCAATCATCAGGGCGACGATACCGCCGATAGTGACGGCCAGGGCCGCGGCTATCAGGGTCGGTAGCGGCGTAAAACGCTGTAACAGCAGCCAGCTAGCGACCAAGCAGGCGTTCTGCGCTAGAACCAAGAGTATGAGCTGGTTGCGGCCACGTTGACGGAGCTGACGAATATAGTCCATGTCGGCTACGGCGCCGACGTTATCTTGTCGGCACCAGCCACGGCAGTCAGCCAAGTCTGACCGGCGTTGAGGGCCAGCGGCTTACCGGCGTCATCGGTGAAGGTCATGGCACCTTTGTCATCGGCTTTGTGCCAACTGCCGATAGTGATGGTCCCATCCTGGAAAACGTAGGCCGGACCGCTGCCGATAGTACCGTAGTCGGAGTGCTTACCGTCGCTCTGCAGGCCGTAGGGCGTCACCAAACCGATGACGACTTTGGGGCTGATCTGGACGCTGCCGTTGGCGTCGAGGTGTGGGGCACCGGCTTCGCTGCGCTTGTAGCTGTTGCTGACAACGTCGTAATCGTAGTGCACGTTGTATAAGGGACCCGATAAGGTCAGGTCGACGCTGCGGGCGGTAATCTGCTTGGCCGGCGCATCGGCCTTACGGACCCACGGCGTAAAGCTGCTGTTAGTGAAGCCTTTGGAAATCGATAACTGCGTCAAAGTGTCGACGGCGGTGTAGACATTGTGTGGCGCGTCGCGACTGCTGATGCGGTGGTAAGCGCCGCTGTTAAAGAACTGATCGAGGTCTTTGGCGCCCCAGCTCTTGATATCGTTCAAGGCTTCCGGGCTGCCGCCGACGTGCGCCAAGGGGGCGTCAAAGCCCAGCGCCCATTGTAAATAGTAGGGCCGGACGCTACGGATCGGGCCGACGTCGGCCGGGTTGGTGTCTTGGAATAACGTCAGGAAGCGGGTAATCCCACCTTCGGCGATGGCTTCATAGACCACGCCGGCCTGCGATAAACCGGATTGCGGCCGGGCATATTCACTGTTCTCGATCATGATGCCGGTGACGGGCTTGTTGTTAAGACTGGGGTCGACCTGCAGGCCGCTCAGATTAGACGCCACCGTTGTCGGCTGGACCGGCTTGGGCACGATCTTTTTAACGACCGTAATCGGCTTGGCGGCGACCGGTGCCGATGATTTGTGCAGTACCACGACTGCCCCGCCCCCGGCGACGAGTAACAATAGTAAGCCGGCGCCCAGCGCGGCTTCTTTCCTGGTCGGTGGCCAACGTCTTTTGAGCCGACCGAGCCAGCTGCCCTTGGCTGGCAGGGCTTGATAATTAGTAAAATCAGGTACTACAACCGGCGGCTGACTCACTGCCGCGGCTAGTTGTGGTAATTCCTCGGACGTGGCGCCGCTATCAGCAGCGGCCGGCTCACTGGGAGCGGCTATTGTTGGTTCGGCTTTGAGGTTGTTTGTTTTCTCCTGCAAAGACTTTACCGGACGCGGCGCCGGCCGAAAGTCATCTATCATAAGCACTATTGTACCACCTGCCGGCGTCACCGTGAACCGCAAAGACCTAGGCGTCGGTGGCAAAAGCTGCCAGCTGGGCGGCTATCCGGGCCAGACAACGGTCTTTGCCCAGCAGCGCCATGGTGTCGGCCAGAGCCGGACTGGCCGGTGACTGGGTGGTGGCGATCCGGATCAAACTGAACAGGACGCCTGGTTTCTGGCCTGTCGTTTCTAATAGGGCATTCAGACGATCGGTTAAGTCGGGGCTACTGAAATCAGATCCGGCCAAGCTGTCACGGCTGGTCTGCAACCACCCGGCCAGCTCGCTGGCAGCGTACTTCTGGAGTTGCTTATTAGTGCTGATCAACTCCGGGCTGACCGCTAGATCGGTAAAAAAGAAGGCGCTCAGCTGCGGTATTTCGGCTAAGAATTTAAGACGCTCCTGGAGCAGGCCTAGGACCTGTCGCTTATAACTATCGTCGGCAGCGGTGGCCGTGGCCGGCCAATAACTTTGACTGCGGGCATACAGCTCAGCCAGCGGCAGCTCACGGATCTTGGCACCGTTCATCCACTCCAGCCGCTTCTCGTCAAAGCGGGCGCCACTACGCTGGACGTGATCGAGCGAGAACTTAGCGATCAGCTCCTCGACCGTGAACAGCTCCTGCTCAGTGCCGTCATTCCAGCCCAGCGAGGCTATGAAATTAACCAGCGTCTCTGGTAAGTAGCCGTCACGGATGTAATCTAAAACATCTTTGGCGCCATCGCGCTTAGACAGTTTCTTATTTCCGTTCTCGGCCAGGATATGCGGCATCGTAGCCAGGACAGGTGGCCTGATCTCCAAGGCTTCATACAAATTGAGGTAATTGGGCAGGCTCGCCAGAAACTCCTGGCCGCGCATGATATGGGTGATCTCCATCTCCAGGTCGTCGATGATGTGCGCGAAATTATACGTCGGATAACCATCTGACTTAATCAGGATAAAGTCGTCGATAACCTCCGGCCCAGTCTGCAGATCACCCATGACAGCGTCGTGCCAGGCATAGCCCTTAGGGTCAGATTTAAAGCGTAGCGGCGTCGTGCCATCCCAAATCGGCGGCTGCTGCGGGCGATGGTTGCGGTACAGGAAGGCCTGCTTGTCAGCCCGGGCCTGATCACGAAAAGTCTGGACTTGCTCGGCGCTGTAGGGATCGGCGTAGGCCCTACCCTTGGCAATCAGCTTCTGGGCCCACTGCTGATAATGATCAAGCCGCTGGCTCTGAGTATACGGCCCAAACGGCCCACCGATATCAGGACCTTCATCGTACAGTAATCCGAGCGTGCGCAAACACTCGATCAGGTGTTCGCGGGCGCCCGCCACTTCCCGGGCTTTATCAGTATCTTCAAAACGTAGCACAAATTGGCCACCTTGCTGACGAGCTAGCAGCCAACCAAAAAGCGCCGTTCGAATACCACCGACATGTAACAAGCCGGTAGGACTAGGAGCAAAACGAGTACGAACAGTAGTCATATACGATCAGTATAAGCGATAAATGCCCCATGATGAAACTGAGCTGCCGCGAGAACAAGGAATTGTACACGATCGCAGGAGTAAGCAAGCGCCACAGGCGCCGCCAAGCGGCCCTGTAAGCGGCCAACAGCTAGCTACATCGAGGCAGCAAGCTGCGTCAGCTGGCGTTCATTCAAATTACCACCGGACTGGACCTGATACCAGACCCCACCGTTGACCCAGGTAGCGTTATCGTTGCCATAGATATAGATCGTTCGGCCGCCGGCCTCAGCAGTATGGTACGCCTGGCCGCTACTGGCCACGAAATTATCGTGCAAGGCCTGACTGTCCCAGCCCGAAGCTTTCTGGGTGATGGCAAAGGCCCGGTCATCGCTGTTGCTGCGGAAGTTGACGCTGACGGCGCCCGCCTGATAGCTAAGTTTACCGAGCGCGAAGCCAGCCGGTCGATAGCTAGGTAGTGCCGCATGGAAGCCGGCCTGACTGCTGGCGTAGCGGAACTGCATTGCAGGTAGCTGCTGGTAGCCGATGAAACCGGCTAGTAGTAGGACAGCCAGAGTACTGGCAGCAAGATTCAGCCGGCGTTGACCTTTGCGGGCTTGTTTTAATGATTTTTTAACGTGAGCCGGTGTTCTTTGCTCGTGGCCGTCGGCGCGGGCCAAAGCCCGTTCGAACATATCCAAACTCGGCTGCTTGGCCAGGCCCTGGGCTGCCTGTTGGCTGGCAACCACTGCCCGGCTGGCGGCCGTCGACAAACCAACGGCCGCCGATTGGACGGTGGTACCGGCCGAGAAGCGACGTATCAGCCTACTTTTCTCTACCCCTTGGGCGTGCTGTAGTTTGTGGTGGTCGATCACTGCCGCCGAAGTTTTGGGAGTAACATGGGCGATAGTCATCTTGGCACTCGTCGTGTTCGGCGCCGTCACCTTGGTTTGGCGTTTAAGGCTCGGACTGGGCTTGGCCAGTGCCCGTCGCATCAATGTCTGGCCAGGTTGCAGGGCCCGCTTGGGCGCGTGGCTGGCCGGTGGGCGAGCCATGTCCATGACTGGCTTTTTGACGACGCTCTTCAGGGGTTGGCTATATTGGGCCGGTTTTTGCAGGACAGCTGCCGTCACGTGCTGAGGTAGGATGCCGTCAACATTGCGAACGACTTTACCACTAGCCTTGGCGGGCACGGGCTGGCCGGTCTGAGCGTTGAAGTGCTGACCGTTCAGAATGATAATGTCGGAAGAATTTTTTGTCACAATTTTTATATACTCGATTTAGCTTTATGATACCCTGTTTCCCGGCCGACTACAAGTAGTCATAAGCACAATCAACGGTAATATATATTAGCCTCGACCGAAACCTTACCAAAGCCGTATAATAGGATGCAATGGATTACCTCGATCCGCGCCAACGGCGCCGCCATACCATACTGCTCTACCTCGGCTACGTGCTGATCGCTATTGCCATAATTATTGCCACCATCGTCCTGCTGTATCAGGCCAACGGTTTCGGATTTAACAGAAAAGGCACCGTCATTCAGAACGGCCTGGTTTTTATTTCCAGCCAGCCAGGACCAGCCCTTATCTACATCGACGGGCAGCTACAGGGTCCCAAGACCAATACCCGTATAGCTTTGCCGGAAGCAACCTACAATCTTAAATTACAGCGCAGCGGCTACCTCGATTGGCAGCGCAAGATCACGGTCGAGGGTGGCCAGGTACAGCATTATGATTATCCGTTCTTAATTCCCAAAACGCTGACGACGGCCAAGCTGCAGACCTACGAGCAGGCCCCGACCAGCTTCAGCCAAAGCCCCGATAAACGCTGGCTGGTAATCGGTCAGCCTGGTAACTTCACGAGCTTTGACGTCTTCGATCTGAAGAACCCCACCAAAGCGCCGACGGTGATCAGCCTGCCTGAGACGACGCTTACGACCGCCAGGACCAGTCAAAGCTGGCAAGCCTTGGAGTGGGCCGATGACTCCCAGCATCTACTGCTGCAACATTTCTTCGATGCCAGCTCAGAATACGTCCTGCTCGATCGCCAGACGCCCGATCAATCGGTTAACCTGAGCCAAATACTCAACACGAAAATCAGCCGCCTAAGCTTGGTCGACCGTAAGTACGACCATTATTATATCTACGACGGCCAAAGCTTGATGCTGAGCCAAGCAACGCTCAAGAACCCGGCCGCTTCAGCGGTCCTGACCGGCGTCATCAGCTACCAGTCATACGGCAGCGATAGCCTGCTCTATGCCACGGCTGTCGGAGCCAGTGCCGGTAAGGTCCGGATCGAGCTGAAGGCCGGTGACAAGAACTACACTATCCGATCGGTGGCCGCTAATACCAACTACCTGCTCGATATCACCAAGTATGACAATAGCTTCTACGTCGTGGTCGGTGCCGGCAGCGAGAATAAGATCTACCTGTACCACGACCCGGTCGGCCAGATCGGTTCCGATGTTTTTAAGTCTCCCTCCCCGACGCAGGTGCTGCACGTCGATCAACCGAATTTTGTCGGGTTTTCGAGTTCTGCGCAGTATATCGTGGCCGAAAACGGTACCCAGTTCGGTGTCTACGATATTGAGAACAAGCGCGGCTATAACTATACTGCCCAGCAACCAGTCGATACGCCGCAGCCCCACGCCACTTGGATGGACGGTAACCGGCTGACCTACGTCAGTGGTGGGCGACAGGTTATCTTCGATTATGACTACCAGAACGTTCACACTCTCGGTAAGGCCGGACCCAGCTTCAAGCCGGTCTTTGCCCCCGATTATAAGTACAGCTACACGATTACTCCGGGTCCGGCGGCTCAGGCCACACTGTCGCAAACCGGTCTACTGATTCCTAGCGACCTCTGAACAAAAAGGTTATCTATGGCTGGCGGCGCGGTTTGTTGACCCAGCGCAGTACGTAGACGATGGCTCCTAAGATCACGATGGTGCCGATGGTCTTACCAAGGCCGCTGCGCAGCACCTTGCCGCCAAGTGTCGGACCGTTGCCCGGTAGTTTTACCGAAGCTTGGCCGAGCGTAGCCGATGACGACGCCGTCGAGACGACGTTGCCACTCGGGTCGGGGCTGATCTGCTCACCGACTACCACCAACCGTTTGAGGCTGGTGCCCGGCGGATCGCAGGTAATCAGCGTGGCGGTCGAAGTGTGACCGGGTACGGCGTTCAGGACTTCGACCTGGCTGGGCTCGACCACCGTCTTAGTAATCACTTTGTAGACGTATAGCTTATTGTTATAAGACAGATAGAAGGTGTCGCCGGGCACCATCAGGTGCAGTAGCACGAAGGCAAACTTGTACTTACCTTTATTAAAGATGTTATTGCTGGAGTGGCCGAAATAGGCGGCATTACCCTGGGTACCTGGTAGCGCCGTGGTCGGGTAATGGACGATGCCACTTTCGAGCGCCGTTTCGATGGTCGCTTCGTCGGTAGTCGTCTGACTGTAATCGGTCGGAATCTGGACGTTTATCTTCGGAATGATGACTTGGGGATCGGGCGACGGCGGCACGGTGGCAGCATCAAGGATGACCGGTGTAGCGGCTGAAGCTCGGCTGGGTTGGATGAACGGCGCTATGATAACCTCGTTAAAGAACGGAAACAGGAAGATAAAGATGGCGATGGCCCCGACGCCTAGGCCGAATAGTAGCGACTGCAGGTGGTGTTTGGGCGTCAGTTTACCGCCAGCCGTCACATGATCGCGGATGGCCGCTCGGATGGCCCGCGGTGACCGCAGGTCGCGCGGCTGACGAGCCGCCCGGGCCTGCTTAGTCTTGAAGCGCGGCGTATTACGGGCGGCCTGTTTATGCTCGGCCAGGGCTTGTGCCGGACGAGTAGCGGCGGCCGACGGGGCTGGTGCCATCGGCTGGCCGTTGTTACCATTATTCCCGGCACTCGGTTGCATCGCCAATGGCCCCGCTGTAGCGCTCGTACTGTAGAACTCTTGCCAGACCTGGTGCTTATCCTGATCATTGAGCTGGACATAGTAATTGTGCCATTCGGTCTGAATCGTCGCCAGATCCTTACCAGAGGTACTGAGCTGATGCATGAATTGTTGATGACGGCTACGGCGCTGAACCGACTCAGCTTCGGCCAACTCGGTAGCAGCATCCGGCTCGGCGGCGTAGATGGTGTCGAGTTTACCCCGAATCAAATCGGCCGCCGAATTAGGGCTTGGCTGGTCGGGGTGCGATGGTGGCAATGGTTGGATATCTGGCATAGGTCTAAAGCTCGAGCTCTCGCTCTCCAAGCTTAAGTATAGTACAATGCCGGACGTATCAGTTAGACATTTCTCGGGCGAGTGGTGAAATTGGTATACACGCTAGACTCAAAATCTTGTGAGCGCAAGCTCGTGGGGGTTCAAGTCCCCCCTCGCCCACCAACTAAATAAGACCCGCCAGGGTCTTATTTAGTTGGTGGCACGGGTGGGCCACTGAACTCCATGCCGAAGGCATGAGGGTTCGCAGAGTGAGGACGAGCGCAGGTGCTGGCACCGAGCACGCCGCAGCGGCGGAGGCCGTCAGGCCGATAGTCCCCCCTCGCCCACCACATAAAAAACCAGCTGCTAAAGCTGGTTTTTTATTTAGCCTGATCAAGAATAGTCAGCAGCTTATCGGTCCGCTCACCGATGTTTCTGAGAAGCACTTTGGGTGGCGAGTCTCGTCGTTCGGCACGACGGCACTCCTTTATTATCTGAGCGCTGGTAGTGCTTACTTCATTGGTAGTGGTTAAGCCGTGACTGACAATTACCATGGCAATATCCTTGGCGCATGTTTGTGTAGCGTGTAAGCTTGATTTAACTTGCACCTTATAACCAAGCTCTGGTCGCCCTTTACGGCTTGGTAAATAAATACTTATATCCCAGCCGGCGGTACCCGCCGAAGGGCCAAGATCTTCAGCTAAAAATGATGACACCGGTAGCCAATCCTGTGGAAGCTCACTCAATATAGCAAAGCGATTTAACAGTAGTAACACGGCAGTTTCGGACATCATGCCAACCTTAACATGCCGTTTGCGGCTTGGTTCCTGCTGTTCGTAAGCGTCGTGGTTAACGGCGATACCGGCCGCATCTAACATAAGATACTGCGCTTGGATGACGGTTTTGGCTTCGGGAAACTTCGGGTTGCCGAGTAGTGATCGGTAGATCGGTATCTGGGCTAATCGAGTTGTAGCCCGTAGGTCAAATCCCTGTTCGCCAGAGTACACCCGCTTCTCTAAGACTGCTTCCGCTCGGTCGAGCATGGTGTCGGCTTCGCCCGGTGACCAAACTGCTTGTTGGAGGTGGACTTCGGCCAGAGTAGTCTCGGCGGTCAGGCCGATACGGCCCAATCGAGCAATAGTCTTTTCGTACGGTAAATCATTGCGGACATAGTCATAGGCGACCTCCAGCCCGATATTAGCACGCAGCATACCGTTCATCGTAGAAGAGGGGTATTGCAAGGCCATGACTACCAGTAAACGCTGTATCGACTGTTAAATCAAGCTAGATTATCGCAGACGCCATGGACGGCGGTGGTCAATGCGGCCAAACGCTTAGTGGGATTCTGCAGCCACCAGACGCTGGCACTGGTGGCGACCTTCAGCCGCCAGACGGGCATCGCGGTCGGTAATTTGGTCGTCACTACGTTCCCGTCCAGCGCTATGATAAGCGTATCGAGGTGCTTGGTGATAATAGCGATCTTGTAGCGCTTGGTTAGTTCGTGGAGGGCGTCGATCAGGCGTAGCAGGTCCATGCTGAAGGTAAACGCATTGCTGTATTTGATGTTGATGCCAAATTTCTGTAATTGAGCAAAACTGAGGACCAGCAGCGTGTTTTCGCGCTGCAGTACCGGATAGGGCGTGGCGACGATGTAATCGACGGCGTCACAGGTCAGCGTGACCTGGCCGTCATAATGCTCGAAAAACTTCTCCATTAAGATGGCGGTCTCGCTGTTACGCCCCAGGTCACCGGCCCACAGCACGCCGTCGGCCCAGGCGCTGAGCGGTACCAGCTCACCAAGTGCCGACGCGGCAAGACTGCCGCTAGGTGAACTGGGGGCGAATTCGGCACCGAGGAAAGCGCGGCCAAGCATCTTTTGTAAAGCGTCCGGGAGCAGCACACGTACGCTGCCGGCCCCAGCTTTTTCGGCCAGTGCGAAAGCTTCGGCCGGTCGTGTAAAGCCTTGGGCGTGACCACCGACTACTAATAACTTACCGGCATGAGCCCGGTTTTCCGGCCGGCTCCATAGCAGGTCTTCAAACAAAGGTTCGGTGGTCAGCTGACGCTGCCAATAGGGCTTATCGGGTAAAGGTATCACGCTGCCAGCCAATCGGTTATCTGGCGGGCAAAGGCGGCTTCGGCATCGTGAAAACTATGGTCGGCGCCGCTCACCAGCTGGAACTCGGATGCAGCCCGGCAAGCCGGATTAGTGTGGTCTCGCAACAGGTCTAGTGCGGCGGCGGCACTACCGGCGGTAGCGGCGGCACCGTCGTGTTCACCGGCGATCACTAACATCGGTTTGGTGATGCGTGCGTATTTGTCGAACAGCGGCTGCCGACCCAGTAAGCCGTGGCGTGCTTCATAATATGGGAAGGTGTCATAGTGGCCGTCGGGGTCTAAGATATCGGCCGCCGATTGGGCGCTAAAAGGCTGTAAGCCGCTATATTTGGGCATGATCTTGAGCGGTTTGCCCGCTTTGACGGCGGCTTGGGCGTAGTCTAGTGCCCGGCCGAATTTTCGAGCGCCCAAAGACTGGTACCACAGACCGACGTCGTCGCCCGGCCCCGCTAAGACATATTTACTGAAAGGCTTAGCCGGCTGTAGGGCGTCGTAGACGCAGATCTTATTGGCCCCGGTGCTGTGGCCGGCCAGGTATAACTCGTTAAAATCGCGCATCTTCAGGAAGTCGGCGGCGCCATCGATATCAGCCACGCAGTCGGCTATCAGCTCGTAGTTAGTGCCGGCCTGGTAGCGCTGCTCGGCCTTAGGTAATCGCGGGTCGTCTTTGTACAACAACTTGCTGCTATGGGCGCCGCGGTTGTTAAAAGCTAACAGCGCGATACCCTGCTCTGTCAAAGCCGCCGCTAACGTGGTAATCCGCTTCGGGCTATAAAATACGCCACTATCACCCATGCCGTGTAACCATACGACCACCCGTTTGGTCGGTTGCGCCGGGATATACAGTAATCCTGGTAGCGTCAGACGGTCGCTGCTGGTAAAACTGACGTGCTCGGTCTGCATAGCAACAGTGTAGCAAACCCTGCTATATTAGATTTATGGAATTTTCATACTCAGATGAACTTATCTGCTTGTACCCTACTCTTGAGGAAAGCACGATTCTGAAGCCGGCAATCATAAAGTACTTATTTAAATCACTGACAGACAATACGCAGATAGAGGCTAATAGCGCTTGGGTATTGCTGTGGTATCTCGGAGAGTCCAGGATGGATCAACCCTTAAATGCTGATTGCTTACCAGCGCAAATTAGCGGTTTCATTGATGCTCTGAGTGATGCTCAAGCCGACTTGAAAGCCGAGGAAATGCCGATAGCCGCCCACATGTTAGCTGGGATGTTGGTCGCTCTCGAAGGATTTACCGTGCTTCAGGCCAACCCGACTGCACCGAAATATGTGCCCGACAGCTTCAGCTAGTTTTAGAGATCGAGCGTGACGCTGACCGGACAGTGGTCGGAGCCGAAGACGTCGGCGTGGATAGCGGCGTCACTGACCAGTGGTTTCAGGGCGCTGGACACTATGAAATAATCGATCCGCCAGCCGACGTTGCGTTCGCGGGCCTTGGCAAAGTGACTCCACCAGCTGTAGTGGCCCTTACCCTGCTTAAACATCCGCAAGGTGTCTATAAAACCGGCATCGACGAAGGCTTGGAAGCCGCTGCGCTCTTCGTCGGTAAAGCCCTTTTTGCCGCGGTTGGGCTTCGGGTTAGCCAAATCATCCTCCGTATGGGCGACGTTAAGGTCGCCGCAGAACACCACCGGCTTCAAAACCTCGAGCTCCTGACAGTAGGCTAAGAAAGCTGGATCCCAGTTTTTCTGACGCAGCGGAATGCGGCTGAGGTCGTCTTTGGCGTTGGGCGTATAGACGGTCACGATCCAGAATTTATCAAATTCGGCGGCAATCACCCGACCTTCCTGGTTCGGGTTGCCATAGGTGTCCCCGGTTACCTTGAAATCATCGATGATATGCTGCGGAAAACCGTTCACGACTTGCAGCGGCGCCACTTTGCTCAGGATAGCCGTACCGGAGTAGCCGGGCTTCTCTGCCGAAAACCAGCAGGCGTGATAGTCCCCGACGCTAATGTCGATCTGCTCCGGCTTAGCCTTGATCTCTTGCAAGCAGATAATGTCGGGGTGCTCGGCGGCAATGAACGGATCCCACAAGCCTTTCTTATTGACGGCCCGGATGCCGTTGACGTTCCAGGAGTAAAGCTTCATGCCAATAGTATAGCCTATGCACAAATGATATTTTTCATGCTAAAGTTAGCACTTAGATGAAAGCTCAACCCTACCCCCGTGTGCTCATAAAATTATCAGGCGAACAGCTTTCCGGTAAATTTGATAGCGGCATCGATAGTGAGTTTGGTGCCTGGCTGGCTGCCGAGATCAAGAAAGTCGTCAATACCGGCATTCAAGTGGTAATCATGGTCGGTGGCGGCAACTACGCCCGTGGCGCTCAGTTGGCCGGCCACGGTATCCAGCGCGTCACGGCCGACAACATCGGTATGTTGGCCACCATGATGAACGGTCTGGCGTTGTCCGACATCTGTAATGCCCATGATCTGCCCGCTATCGTCATCACTAATATCAAAGCCGACCAAGTGGCCGACCAGTTTACCCATCGCCGCGCCGAGAGCCACCTGGCCAAAAGACGGGTTGTGATCGTGGCCGGTGGTATCGGCCGACCGTACCTGACAACCGACACCGCGGCTGTCGCCCTAGCCCTGGAGCTTGATTGCCAAGTAGTTTTAAAAGCCACCAAGGTAGACGGTGTATACGACAAAGATCCCTCGAAATTTAGCGACGCCGTCAAAGTTGACCATATTTCATTTCAAGACGCCGTGTCAGACGATGCTATCCGGGTGATGGATAAGGCCGCCCTCGGTTTAGCTCTGGAACACGAGCTACCGATCATAGTCTTTAACGCTACCGAGCCCGACAACATACTGAAAGCCGCCCATGGCGACAGCACCGGTACCAAGATCGGCTAAGGCCCGTCGACGCTACTTTACTTGAAATTATTAAATTTAGATTAACTTCTTTGCATTGCTCGTAACCGAGGTTCATAATAGTTTGCAATGGATACCAAAGATTTATTTGAAGACCTGAAGCAATATATTGCTGAAGCCTTGTCGCAATCATTTTCGGAGATGGCCACCAAAGACGACCTCGCCAACATGGCAACCAAGGAGGACCTGGCCAACATACGCAGTGAGATGGCCACCAAAGACGACCTCGCCAACATGGCAACCAAGGA
>JBBRLU010000017.1:0-19097 GCA_038231175.1 Saccharimonadales bacterium (SeqCode)
GAGATGGCCACCAAAGACGACCTCGCCAACATGGCCACCAAAGACGACCTCGCCAACATGGCAACCAAGGAGGACCTGGCCAACATACGCAGTGAGATGGCCACCAAAGACGACCTTGTCGAGATCCGCCAAGAGATGCATGCCGGCTTTAACAGCTTGATCGGACAACTTTCTGAGCTGGACTTAAAAGTCGACACGATCGCCGATGCGCAGGCCGAAACATATCAAGACCATGAACAACGCATTACTCGACTTGAAAAACGTACTGCTTAAATCTATCAGATAAGTAGTACCGAAACCCTGACACGGTTTTAGTAGCAGTCATCTGGCGGAGGGAGAGGGATTTGAACCCTCGAAGGAGTTACCCCCTTACCACCTTTCCAAGATGGCGCACTAGGCCACTATGCGACCCCTCCGTGCTCGGCTATTATACCCTATCTTGACATGGGGCTAAAATTACATCATTAGTTGCTTGCGGCAGACTGCTTACCGGAGGTACACTAGTGTGGACTATGGCCCTGATTGAACTGAAAGAAGTGAGTAAAGTTTACGGTTTTGGCGATGCCAGCACCCTGGCGCTCGACGAAGCCACCCTGACTATCGAAAAGGGTGAGTTCGTGGCGATCATGGGCCCCAGCGGTTCGGGTAAGAGTACGCTGATGAACGTCATCGGTCTGCTCGACCGGCCGAGTCACGGTAGTTTTCAACTCGATGGACGCTCAGTCGCCAAGCTGCGACCAAACCAGGCGGCCAAGGTGCGGCGTGACACCATCGGCTTTATTTTCCAGTCATTCAATCTGTTACCACGCTTGAGTGTCTTAGAAAATGTGGCACTGCCGCTGGCTTATAAGGGTCTCAGCTTGTCGCGCCGGCTGAAGCAGGCCAGCAATATGCTGGAGCGCGTCGGCATCCAGAACCGTGAGTATTTCCTGCCCAGCCAGCTCAGTGGCGGTCAGGCCCAGTGTGCCGCAATCGCTCGGGCCCTGGTTAATAATCCGAAGCTGATCATAGCCGACGAGCCGACCGGTAACCTCGACAGCGCCGCTTCGCGGCTGGTCATGGAGCTGCTGGCCGAGATTCACAAAACCGGTAACACCATCCTGTTCGTGACGCACAACCCGGAGCTGACGCGCTACGCCACGCGGGTGGTCTATATGCACGATGGCAGCATTATCCATGACGAGAAGACTGCCCTTGGTCAGGTAGCGGCCACCGCCCGCAAGGTGCTGTACACCCTGGGCACGACTAGCGAAGAAGATGATTTAGCCGGCGTCTCGGCCCTGATGATGGCGCTACCCAACAAGCCGGCTGCTCGGGCGCCGCGCAAGGCCGGTAAACCGCGGACTGCCAAGTCGACGGTTCGGCGTAAACCAAAAGCCAGCAAAGAAACTGGAGCGTCCAGATGAAGTCCCTGACCCGCGGCCACCTCAAGGCCGGCCTGGACTCAGTCCGCGGTGCCAAGTGGCGCAACTTTTGGACGATGCTCGGTATTATCATCGGCGTCGCCTCGGTCATCACCATCGTCAGTATCGGTGAGGGCGTCAAACAGCAGATCAGCCACCAGATCAATCACGCCAGCAAGAACCTGATTACGATACGTCCGGGCACGATGCGTGCCGCCAATGCTCACAATACCAGCGATTTTAGCGTCTTGTCAGGTCTCAGTATTACCGGCTCGTTGCAGGATTCCGATCTCAAGGCTGTCATGAACACCAAGGGCGTCAGCGCCGCGGCGCCGCTGGCAATCATCGACGCCGATGTCAGTAGCGAGCGCGGCAGTTTTAAGAACGGCTTTATCATCGGCACCACGGCCGACCTACCGGTCCTGATCAATCAAACCATGGCTTACGGCGACTTCTTGTCCAAGGACGATGAGGGCATGAATGTGGCGGTGCTTGGTAGGGCTGTGGCCCAGAACTTATTTAACAGCGATGTCCCGCTCGGTCATACCTTCAAACTGCACGGCCAGGAATTCATCGTGCGCGGTGTTTTTAACGATTTCGGCAGCACGCCGTTGTCTGAAGACGCTAACTATAACAGCTCGATCTTTATTCCATATGACGTCGCCCAACGCCTGACCCAGAATACGGCGGCGGTCTATGAAATATTAGCCACGACGGCTAGTGCGCCGGCCGTCGAGCCGACGATATCGCGCCTGCAGCAGTCGCTGTCGGCGTCACACGGTGGTCAGAATAACTTCAGCGTCCAGAAGGCCGATCAAGCGGTGGCACAACGCAGTAACGTCTTGTCGCTGCTAACCAACCTGATCAGCGGCGTGGCCGCCATTTCGCTGCTGGTCGGCGGCATCGGTATCATGAACGTCATGTTGGTCAGTGTCGCCGAACGGATGCACGAGATCGGTATCCGCAAAGCTATCGGTGCCACTAATCGCCAGATCCTCAGCCAATTCATGATCGAGTCCAGCCTGTTGAGCGTGACCGGTGGCATCTTAGGCATCATCGTCGCCTTCGTGCTCGACGGGGTGATGCGTTTTACGACTAATCTGCGGCCGGTCATCAGCTGGCAGGTCGTGCTGCTGGCTTTCGGCGTATCGCTGGTCGTTGGTATCTTATTCGGTACGATTCCGGCCTTGAAAGCTGCCCGCAAAGACCCGATCGAAGCCCTCCGTTCGCAGTTGTAGAGACTACGCCACCAGGCTGTAGACAGCGGCGATGCCCGCCAGTGACATCAGTAACACCACTCCCCAGCCGATCGTTTTTACGAAACGGCCGTTGACCCATTCACCCATGATCCGTTTATTACTGGACAGTAACAAGATGAGTGTCAGGACGACCGGAGCGACAATGCCGTTAGCGACGGCCGAGTAAATCAGTGCCTTGATAGGGTTGATGCCCAGAAAATTGATGCCCAGACCGACCAGCATCGAAATGATGATCACCCCGTAAAAGGTGTAGGCGTCTTTCAGCTTGTTATTCAAGCCTTGGCGGCGGCCCAGAGCCTCGCTGATGGCGTAACTGCTGGAGCCGGCCAAGACCGGTATCGCCAGTAGGCCGGTACCGACGATACCGATAGCGAACAGATAGTAGGTGGCGTTACCGGCAAACGGTCGCAAGGCCTGGGCGGCCTGGGCGGCGGTGGTGATGTTGGTCATGCCGTGGGCAAACAAGACGCTGCCGCAGGCGGCGATAATGAAGAACATCACCAGGTTGGACAGCAGCATACCCGCCCAGACGTCGATACGCATCTTTTTCATGGCCCCGGCGTCACTGCCCAGCCGAGACTTGATGGTAGTCTGGCCGACGGCGATCTCTTCCTCGACTTCCTGCGAAGTCTGCCAAAAAAACAAATAGGGCGAGATAGTCGTACCAAGGATGGCGCAGATCAGCAGCAGCTGCTCCTTACCGAGCTGCACGCTCGGCACGAAGGTGTGCTGGAGGACATCGGACCACTGCGGGTGGGCTAAGATCGCCGACAAGATGTAGGCTAGTAAGACCAAGGCCAGATATTTGAGATAACGGGCGTAACGCACGTACGGCGTAAAAATCTGAAGACCCATCATGACTAGTGTAAAGCCGACCACCAAAGCGCTAAAACTGATCTTGGGCAGGACCAACTGAGTGGCCGAAGCCATGGCACCGATATCAGCGCCGATGTTGAAGGCGTTAGCCGCGAATAACAGTAAGGTGCTGACGTAGAGCACCCGCCGTGAAAAGTGACGCCGGATATTGCCGGCCAGTCCCCGCCCCGTCACCAAACCGATCCGGGCGCACATCTCCTGGACGATCGCCATCAGCGGAAAGGTGGCCACCGACAGCCAGATTAAACCAAAACCATATTGGGCGCCGGTCTGGGAGTAGGTGGCGATACCGGAGGGGTCATCGTCGGAAGCGCCGGTCGTTAAGCCGGGACCGAGCAGGAACCAAAAGTTGCGGGCCCGGGTGATCGGGCTCTGGCCACCGCTATAGGGCATATTCTTGACTAACTTCTGACTACCCTGGATGCTGAGCTCAAGGGCTTCGGCCGGTGCATCAATTATCTTCTCGACGATGTTTCTTTTCATGTTTCCTACAGTTTAAAATCCTAATGGCTATTTGTCAATCCAGCGGCCTCGGTTATTCGGCACAGCTGCCGGTGCCGACAATACTATTACGCTTGATCGCCTGGTGGAAATCGTTCTGGACCTGATTGGCCGTTAAGGCGTAGCCGACGTGGTCGTAGGCGGTCGACTGGGCAAAGACCACTCCGATAACCGATCCGTCCTCGGCGACGACCGGCCCGCCGGAATTACCGGGGATGATGTCGGCCTGTAATTCATAGATCTCACGGCTAGTGACGCCGCGGCCATAAATGTTGCGCCCGCGGGCTACGAAACTGTCGGTCACGGCCGCCGGGTTGGCACTGAAGCCGCCACCACCCGGATAACCCAGGACGGCGGCCGTCGTCCCGTGCGCCGCCGTGGCAGTGTCAAAACGGAGGACCGGCCCCGCCAGGTTGGAGGCCCGTAAGATGGCAAAGTCGAGGTCCGGGTTGAACCAGATGACCGAGGCCGTATGGGTACCGTTGGCGTCTTGGATGTACGGCTTCTTAATGCCGGACACGACGTGGGCGTTGGTGGCGACCATGCCCGGTGCCACCAGAAAGCCACTACCCTCGACGACGCCACCACAGCCCTGTCCCTCGATCTTGACCACCGCGGCCTTATCGCGGCTGACGGCCGGTAACAGACTGCCCAGATCGGGTATGGCCGTCACGCTATGGTTAAGGCTGGGCTCACCGCCGATAAAGACATTCGGGAAACCGTTGGGGTCGACCAAGCGGCTCAGACTGGCGATGATGTCCGGTGCCGGTGGCAGGACGCGGTCCAGTTTGGCGATTATCCGGGAGTCACCGATAGCCTGTTGGACGGTCGGTAGCGGCAAGCCGATGACCAGGCTGGAGCCAATCCAGACCGTCAGTAGAAAACTCAGAATGCTGAGCGCCGCACCCAAGCTGTTGTCGAAGGCATTGATCGGGCGCTGCAACGTCTTACGCTTCAGGGCCACGCCGCAGTATTCGCCGACCAGTAATAAGACCAGCGCGCTACCAACCGACGTAGCGATGGCGACGGCTGCCCGGCTGGGCGTGGTGTGGGCTAAATTAATGGTGTAAGGCTGCAGCAGGCTGCCTAAGAATAGGCCGCCAAAAAAGCCGACCGATGAACAGGCCTGCCGGATAAAACCGATCTCACGCCCGCGGAAAAAGGCGCTGATCAGAAAAACGATGATAAATAAATCGAGTATCATCGTTGTTTAGTCGGAAGTTATGGTTGTCGGGTCTGTTCCAAGAGGATAGGTTGGAACCGTTTTTGTACTATTTGACCAATCATCCAGCAGTGGTTGAATGACGCGCCAGGTTGCCAGGACTTCGGCGTCGCTTGAAAACAAGGAGCGGTCAGCCCGGATGGCGTCCATCAGCACTCGTTCATAAGCATCAATATGCTGGTCGTCGGCAAATAATTTTTGATAATCAAAATTTAATTGGGCGTGGCTAAGATTATTCTCGAGGCCAGGTTGCTTGACCACCAGATCAAGCGTGATACCTTCGTTGGGTTGGATATGGAACGTCAGGTTGTTGCTGTCATGACCATGATTAGTGTTGAAGGATATCGTAATGCTGGTTTCTTTGGCCGCCAGACCCTTGCCGGTTTCCAGGACCAGATCGACGTTTCGCCAGCGTTCGGAACTGTGTTTCAGGTGAGTCCGGACAAACGTTTCGACAGTCGAATCGGGGTTGTCTACCTCGGAGCGATATTCAGCATACTGCGCCCGGGTGGTACGCGCCGGGTCGGCCGGGATCAGTTGTTCCAGAAAATATTGCTTAGTCCGATGAATCGATTCGCTATCGCTAGAATCTGGCAAGTCCATCAAGGTGATTGCTAAAAGCTGTAACAGATGGCTCTGAACGAGATCGCGCAGGGCGCCAGTCTTTTCGTAAAAATCAACCCGACCTTCAATACTGATTTTTTCATTGGCCCGAACTTCAACCTTACTAATATGCTCGGCACTCCACAAAGCTGCGAAGATCGGATTGTTGAGCCGAAAACTCAGTAAATTCTGAGCAGTTTCTTTCGCTAAATAATGGTCGATCCGATAAATCTGTTCTTCTTTAAAATGAGTCGTGATTAACTGGATCAAGTCTTGAGCCGATGAGAAATCATAGCCGAAAGGCTTTTCTAACAGCACCCTGGTGCGGTCGTCATGCATACCCTGCTCGCCCAACTGTTTAACGATCGGACCATAGGCGTCAGGTGGAATCGACATGTAAAACAATCGCTCACGCTTATCAGTGTCACCGGTTTCGAATGAATCGAGGTGATCTCTGAGTCGTATAAAATCTTCGGGTGCATCTGGCGAAAGTTTGAAAGCCTCTAGCGCCT
This sequence comes from Saccharimonadales bacterium (SeqCode), assembly GCA_038231175.1. GTDB lineage: Bacteria > Patescibacteriota > Saccharimonadia > Saccharimonadales > UBA4665 > UBA4729. The sequence continues at coordinate 6,377 of JBBRLU010000017.1, forward strand.
GACGTAACTTCTGGATGCCATCAGGGTCGCAGACGTTGTCTTTCTCAAGAACACACAGTTCGACGCTACCAAGTAATCCGTCGATATCGAGCTCGTGGCGGCTAACGCCAATTATCTTTGTACCGTCCGGCATGATGTCGTGATTGAACAGTCGATACAAAGCCGGCAGTAATTTGCGCTTACTCAGGTCGCCAGTAATACCAAAAATGATGATGATGGGAGCCATTACAATATTGTAACGCGTTTCAGGCCGGTTTCGCTATTCATGCTAATCGTCGGAGGGCCGTTATGAAGGCGGCGGCGGTCAGGTCGACCTGTTCTTTGGTGGCTGTAGCTAACACGGTCTTCATGGCGCGGACCATGTACTCATTAAGCTGTTGGTTGACGTCGGCTTCGGTCCAGGTTTCGCCGGCTTTATTCTGCTGCCATTCGAAGTAGCTGACGATCACGCCGCCGGCATTGGCGATGATGTCCGGCAGGATTACTTTCCCGGCAGCAGTCAGATACTTATGCGCTGTCTCATTGATCGGACCATTAGCCATCTCGATGATGTATTTGGCCTTGACGGTCTTCATGTTAGTTTCGGTGACGGCGTCGCCCAGAGCTGCCAGTACCAGGATGTCGACATCGATAGCCAGCAGCTCGTCGTTCGTCAGCTGGGTATAATCGGCGCTCTTGTGATCATTCAAGTAATCCTTGAAGCGGCCGCCGTCGGCCTTGTATGTCGCTAGCTGCTTCGCGTCCAGGCCGTCATCCGCCCGTAGTCCACTGGCTGAGTCGCTGGCTGCTACCAGTTTCCATTCCGGAAAGTCGTGTGCGGCAACGGTTGCAAAAAAGGCGCCGACGTTGCCGTAGCCTTGAACGGCATAAGTAAGCGGTTTTCCGGTAAGATTTTCGGCAGCCATCAGCTCGCCAGTGGCAATGACGCCCCCGCGACCGGTCGCGGCGTCACGTCCCAAGCTGCCGCCGTTAGCGATACTTTTGCCGGTAAAGCTGGCTTTGGAGGTGTCGTCAGTCAATCTGGAGTATTCGTCGACCATCCAATCGATAATCGTGGCGTCGGTGTTAACGTCCGGGGCCGGTACGTCGCTGTCGGGGCCGATATGATCGACCAGATTCTTGACGTAAGCCCGGCTGAGTTCTTCGAGTTCGGCGCTATCAAGTTGTCGCGGGTCGACGGTTATGCCGCCCTTACCACCACCGAGCGGCAAACCGACGGCAGCGGTTTTGAAGCTCATCAGCGTCGCTAATGCCGTTACTTCATCCAACGACACTTCCGGATGAAATCTGATGCCGCCTTTGTAGGGGCCAAGCTTGCTACTGTGCTGCACACGGTAGGCCGGAAACTTTTTACCATTACTGAGTGTGATCTCGAAACTGTGCACGGCGTCTGTCTGTAATAGTTGCTCGATCCGGGCCTCGTCTAAACCGATCTTTCGAGCGGCGGTCGTTATGGTGGCGTGCGTGGTCTGTAACATGGCGAAGTTCCTTCAGATTAAATTATTACGTGGTATCAGCTACCTGGTCGCTAAAGACATAGGCTTCTGGTAATTCCTTGAGGATCTGGGCCGGTTGGTCGGCGTACGGCACCAACTTCGTGGTCAATCGCTCAAGCGCCACTTGTTTGTCTTCGCCAAAGGCTAGGACGTAGGCGGCCGACACCCGCTTGAGGGCGTGGTCGGTCAGTGTCAACCGTTGGTAGGGCTGGCTGGCATAAGCGGCGACGAACTCGGGGCTGGCCACTGCCGGTGAATTGGGGAGGATGCCGGCAATATGGCCGTCGGCTCCCATACCGAGCTGGGCGATGACGATCTCGTTGTCACTAAAAGCTTGGCGCGCCAGATTGTCGAAAAGGTCGGCAGTGGCTTCGAAGGAGGTGTCAGGTCGTAGGACCGCGATCAGTCTTGCCTGCTTAACGTCAAAGCCGGCGGCCAATAGTTGCCCGAGATTAGAATCGGGGTGGCCGACGAGGCCATAGCGTTCGTCGACCGGCATGATGGTCAATCGGCTGGTAATCGTGGCCTCCAAGTCGTGCATGACCTGCACGCTGGCGCTGATGTTGGAGCCGCCGCTGACCAGCCACAATACGCGCTTGCCGGCCGTCAATTCCTGTTCCAGCCGGCTCTGCAAGGTAGCGATTGCCGGGTGTCGGTCGGAAGCGTGAACAAATTTCATAGCTCTATTGTAACGTATTGATGATAGCTTCGCTGAAAGCCGGCACATCGTCCGGCTGACGGCTGGTAATCAGGTTACCGTCAATCACCACCGCTTCGTCGGTCCACTCGGCTCCGGCGTTGCGCAGGTCATCCTGGATGGTGGAGTAGCTGGTCAGTTTACGACCTTCCAACACTTCGGCCGAGGCCAGCACCCACGGTGCATGGCAGATGGCGGCGACCGGTTTCTTGTGCTCCATGAATTCTTTGACCCAGGCACGGATGGTCTGGTTCATGCGCAGGCTGTCGGCATTGATGCCGCCGCCGGGTAGCACCAGTGCATCATAGTCATTAAAATCGACGTCATCGATAGTCTTATCGATCGGGTAAGTCTTGGATTTATCGGCGTGGTTCATACTCTGCACGTCACCAGCTTTCAGACCTATCACATCGACCAGGCCGCCGGCCTGTCGTAAGCCTGCGAGCGGGCCGCTAAATTCGGCCTCTTCAAAGTAATTATCAACTACGATCGCTATTTTCTTGCCACTGATATCTGCCATAGTGCCTCCAGGTTATTCGAATACCTCTACTATGGCACCCTGACCCAAGGCCGAGCTGTACAATTTATTACCAAAATAAAAACTGCAGCCCGGAGACTGCAGTTCTTGAGGCGGTCGGTACCGACTAACTAGTAGCGGTTGCCACCACCACCGCCGCCACCGCCGCCGAATGAACGGGGTTCGCGGGGAGCCTGGGGGCGAGCTTCGCTCAAAGCGACTTCGCGACCATTGAGGTCTTTGCCGTTTAAGGTGTCGACAGCGACTTTAGCTTCGTCATCGTTGCTCATCTCGACGAAACCAAAGCCTTTGGAGCGGTTGGTGTCGCGGTCGATGATGACCTTAGCTGATACGACAGTACCAGCTGCAGCGAAAAACTGTGCTAAATCGTCGTCAGTAGCGGTGTAAGCTAGTGAGCCGACAAAAATCTTATTTGCCATTAATATTACCTCTTTCTTCGTGCGGGGTAAGATGATTAATCAGGGTAGAATAACTCTCTTAGCTGCTCCTCGGCGGTCGAAACATTTTAATTATCTAGACAGGACTTAACAAAGTAGCAGCATCTAGTCCCGTTATTATCGCACACTTAGCATATTTAGCAATAGACAAACTGTCTTAGGCGGGGATGTCGATGCGCATGAAGCCTTCACCGTATTGGTAGCCGCTGCTGTTACCGATCTGGGAGGCGACGCCGCGCATCATGGCCTGGGTTTTCTGAAGGTCGGCCATCTGGCTGGAGTGGGCTTCGAGGGCTTTCATCTTCAGGTCGATGGTCTGGCTGATATCGACGGTATAGTTCTGTTCGTTAAAATTAATCAGCAGGATCGTGCTGACCTTGTGCGGCTCGAAGCCGGCTTCGAATAGTTCCGGGAACGATAGGTGGTCGCGGGCCAGCGGGAAGACGGCGTCCAGCGTCGCCTGGCCGGCGGCTCGGTGGTCGGGGTGGTTGATCATGCCACGGTCGGCCGAATAAAGGACGCTGGGGTCCATCGTCACGACGACATCGGGCTTGATGCTACGGATAGCTTTGATAATGTCGCGCTTGACGTCCATCGTCACTTCCAGCCGACCGTCGGGGTAATCGAGGAATTGGACGTCCTTACCGCCGATGTGCTTGACGGCGGCCCGCTGCTCCTCTTGGCGGGTCTTGACCAGGTCGGCCGAAGCCACTTCGCGGTCGGCCGTGCCCTTGCTACCGTCGGTCAACAGTAGGTAGTAAACTTCGGCGCCGGCGGCGGCAAAGGCGGCCAGGCTGCCGGAAGCACCGTAGTCGAGGTCATCAGGATGAGCAGCTACACCGAGCACGATCTTCGGGGTCAGCGGTGGAAATTTCTTTGTTGTCATGACCTTAGCATAGCGCTGCTAGCGCTCGGCTGCAAGCCTGGCGGCCCGTCGCCGGAGGGCCTGCTACAATAAGACCATGAAATTATTCGATACCCCCAGCCAGCAGTACGTCGACTTGCAGCCGGCTCAGATCGCTACCATCTATACCTGCGGTATCACGCCCTACGACTCGGCCCACTTAGGCCACATCTTTACCTTTCAGACCTACGATCTGATACAACGCCGTCTGGAAGATAAGGGCCACGAAGTGCGCTTGGTCCGTAACGTCACCGACGTCGACGAACCGATCTATAAGAAAGCTGCCGAACTCGGTGTTTCATACACCGAGCTGGCCGAACAGGAAACGGCCCTGTTTCAGGCCGTCCTGCAACGACTGCACTTCCGGCCGACGTTCGCCGAGCCTCGGGCCAGTCAATATATTGTCCAGATGTCAGCGGCGGTCGAACAATTGTTGACATCCGGCCACGCCTACCGGCTGGACGATGACATTTACTTCGATACCACCCAGGACCCGACCTTCGGTGATTTCAGCGGCTTCAGCGACCGTCTGCAGCACACCTTCATGCATAAGCGTGGCGGCGATCCGGACCGCGCCGGCAAACGCCATCCCCTCGACTTCTTGCTATGGCATGGCGTTACCGACTCGCAGGACCCGGCCGCCTGGGACACCGAACTCGGCCGTGGCCGCCCCGGCTGGCACATCGAGTGTTCGGTCATGGCCGGCGAACTACTCGGCACGCCCTTCGATCTTCACGGCGGCGGCGACGATCTGATCTTTCCCCACCACGAGTGCGAAATCGCCCAAAGCAAGGCCCTCGGCCAGCCACAGCTGGCCAGGTACTGGCTACACGTGGCACCGATTCTGTATGCTGGTGAGAAAATGAGTAAGTCGCTCGGGAATCTGGTCTTTGCCAAAGACTTGTTAGAACACCACTCGGCGGCGACGATCCGCCTGAGTCTGATGAAGTACCATTACCGGACCGGCGGTGAGTGGCAACCAGAGTTCTTGGAAGAAGCTGACGCCCTGCTCCGTCAATTGGCGGCCGCCGAGATGACGGCGCCCTTAGCGGCTGCCGAAACACTGCTAGCCGAAGTCCGGGCTGCTTTGGACGACGACCTCGACACCCACCGCATCATGCACGCCCTCCAGGATTTCACGGCGACGCCGGCCGCCACCGAAGCCGATGCCGCTACGGCTGCGGTCGTCGGCCAATCCCGTGAACTACTCGGTTTATTAGACTAGATCGGCAGCCTGTAAGCTTTCTAACAGCGTTTTGCGCCGCCGTAAACTATATTCTCCATTAACAGTTACCAATGTCAGTGGAGGACATCATCATGAACCGTAGCGGCCAGATAGTCGGCGCATTTATCGCAACCATCGGAATCACCAAGATTCTGTTTCCTGCGGCCATCAGCCAATTCTTTGCACTCGACACGGCGGTCGCTCTGGTCGCCCTGGCGGTCGCCGTCCTGGCCTACGGTGTCTGGTATGGCCCGCTGCGCTTCCTATCCGGCAGCTCCCTAACAGGATTGACAGGCTTGGCGATAGTGGTTATCGGCGCCACTTGTATCGGCTCACCGACGCTGCTCGGACTGCGCGCTAACTACCTACCTATCGCCGATATCTTCCTGCTGTTGGAATCCGGCATCGTCCTGCAGATGATCGGTCTGGAGAAAAAGCGCCCCGGAACGCTGTCACCTTTACTTATGATCAGCCTGGTGATCAGCCTGGTCGGCCAGTCATTAGTCCGGCGCTTCAGCCGCTCGCCGCGACCGGTCAGCGCCGCTGCCGCTGGCCGTTAGCAGTTCAGACGACGGTGTACGAGCGGCCTCATCCCTGTTACAATAACAGGCTATGATCCTGTCAATTGAAGTATCCGAAAAATCGTTTGGTGACAAACAGCTCTACCACGACTTGAGTTTCGCCATCCAGCCCAACGAAAAAGTCGGGCTGATCGGCCGTAATGGCACCGGTAAATCGACGCTGTTCAATATCATCGTCGGCGATGATAAGGATTTTCAGGGCGAAGTCTACGTTAAGAAGAACGCCGTCGTCGTCGCCAGCCGCCAGGAGCACCACGGTCACGAGGCCAAAACTGCTCTCGAATATATCCAGGGCGACCTGCCGGAATACGCCCGGCTCAGTCACATGATCGATACCTACCCCGAGCACATGGGCGACGACACCGTCAAGATCCAGCGCTACAGCGAAGCCCTCGACCGCTTCGGTCAGCTGGGCTACTTCCAGATCGAAGACGAGATCGGCCAGGCCTTCGACGATTACCAGATCGATAAGGCTAAGATGCATAGCAAGATGGGCGACCTCAGTGGTGGCCAGAAGCGGATGGTCGAACTGATCAAGGTCCAGCGTAGCCGCGGCGACATCGCTCTTATAGACGAGCCGACTAACCACATGGACTATGTCGCCAAGCAATCATTCGTCAAGTGGTTGGTGGCTGCTAAAGAGGCGGTGCTAGTCATTACCCACGACCGCGACGTGCTCGGTGCCGTCGACCGGATCATCGAAGTCCGTGACGGCAAGGCCTTCGCCTTTAAAGGCAATTACGACCATTACCTCCGGATCAACGCTACGCAAATTACCTCGCAGGTCAATGAGTACGACTTGATCCAGCGCCGGATGCGCAATCTGACCGAAGACATCATCCGTTTCCGCCGCATGAAGGAGCGCTCCCACGACCCCGGCACCATCAAGCGCTTCAAGGCCAACGAAGAACAGTCCGAAGCCGAGCTGGCCCGGCTCCAGAAGGCCGAAAAACCGTCGTTCTGGATCGACCAGGATTCGGTCGGTGACCTCAACCCCAAGATGACGACCGCTTACCAGAAGTACAAGGCTCAGAACATCAAGGTCAGTGCCCGCACCAGCGAGGCCCAGTCGGCCCGGCTGCTGGTCCAAGCCGATAAGGTCAGTCTTGGTTACGACGACCAGCCCTTGTTCGGTGACGTCAGTTTTGCCCTGCACGAGGGCGAACGCCTGCGGCTGCACGGTCGCAACGGCGCCGGTAAGACGACGCTGGTCGACGCTATCGTCGCCAAGGTCCGCGGCACCACGCCGGGCTCGACCCTTTTCAGCGGTCATCTGGCGAGCGAGCGCGAGCTCAACCTTGGTTTATATGAACAGGAAATCGATAGCCGCTTCCTACCGATGACGCTCTATGAAGCGCTAGAAACCGTCCTCGACGAGCACGACTTACCGATCAGCGACCAGCACATCCGCCAGCTGCTCAGCAACTATTTGTTCAACCCACACTCCGACGCCGACATGCCGGTCGCCAAGTTGAGCGGTGGCCAGAAAGCCCGTTTTCAGCTCATAAGAATGCTGGTCAACGACCCGCAGATCCTGATTTTAGACGAGCCGACCAATCACCTTGACCTGCCGAGTATCGAGGAACTGGAAAGCGCCCTGGCGACTTACAGCGGCGCCATCATCTACATTTCGCACGATAGTTTCTTTGCCGATAAATTAGGTGGCAAGACGCTCAATATCGGCGCCCAGAAATAGCCCTACTGGCGCGAGGGACGGGCGACGTATAGCGGTCGGCCGGAGACTTCGGTATGGATAGCCGCGATGTAGAGTCCAACCAGACCGAGCGCCATCAGGACGATGCCGATCAGGAAAAGGATCAGGACGGCTAAGTCGACGCTATTGGCGACGTTCAGCCGCAGCGGGTCGTTAAAAGCATAGGTGTCGACGGCGATAAAAGCACCCAGACTTCCGAACAGTAATGTGATCGTGGCTCCCAGGTAGCCGGCGAACTTCAGCGGCACCAAGCTCATGCCGACAATTGAATTGAGGGCTAAGCCGGTCAGCTTGCGCAGACTGTAGCTGGCCTCGCCGTTTAGTCGTGGCGCCGGGCTAAAGGTTAGGTAAGACCGTTTAAAACCGAGCCAATCGATCAGGCCGCGGCTCATGCGGTTGTGCTCGCTGAAGCCGTTGTAGGCGTCGATCACGACGCGGTCGATCAGCCGGTAATCGGTGGCGTTGGGTTTGATCTCGACGGGCGATAACGAATTGATCAGGCGGTAAAACAGCCGGCTGCCCTGCCGTTTGGCAAATGAGGCATAGCGCTTATCGTCAGCCCGGACACCGACGACCACTTCGGCACCCTGTTCCCAGAGGGCTACGAATTTCGAGAGCAGCTGTGGCGGATGTTGTAGGTCGGCGTCGATGATAATCGCCGCCCTGCCCTGAGCCGCGGCCAGACCGGCGGTCACGGCCATCTCTTTACCAAAGTTTCGGGACAATTCAATCAGCCGCACCTGGACGTCTGCGGCGGCCGGTCTTAAGGCAGCAATCTTATCGGCGGTATCGTCGCTGCTGCCGTCATCGACAAAGATCAGTTCGTAGCCGTAACCAGCTGGCAAAGCAGCCTCACAGGCGGCCATGAACGGCGCTATATTATCAGATTCGTCGTGGCACGGAATAATCAGGGAAAGCAGCTGCTTGTCGGAAGTAGAAAGACTGGCCATGAGGTCATTCTACACTAGACGGCGCCGCTAGCCATAAATGAAATGTTGTCTAAACTGTGACTAAGCAGATCAACCCATATAATTAAGTAAAACCGGTACTTGCTGTCATATAATGTCAGTCAGTGCTATAATGATGCTATGAAGACCTCAGCACCAACTGCCATAAGACTGACCTGCACACCGGAAGTTACAAAAGCTTTAGCTGTAGCAAAAAAACGCTACCCTACTCTGACTGATGCGGAAATCTTAAAAGTCGGTTTAGCTGAGCTTATAACTAACTCAATAAAATCTGATATGGACGAAATCCGAACGACAACCACTCATTCTCTTAATATTGACGGCTATTTAGATGATCCTAACGAGGATGTTTACCACCTTGGAATGGGCAAGAAAGTAGACTTATAAGGTGACCGTCCGGTGGAATATTTATATTGCCGAAATAAGTTTTGTAGAGGGTGACACTTCAAAACTGCGGCCAGTCATGGTCATCAGTGAACCAGTTGGCGAGCACAAGATAGCATTGGTCGCGCCGATATATTCGGCAAAACATGATCATAAACTTAACGGTGACATCAGAGTTTTAGATAATCATAAAGCTTTGGGGCTTATCAGGCCTTCAACGATTAGATTGCATCGAATGGTTGCGCTCTCAACAGCTGATTTAAGAGAACAATTAGGTACCGCAACGCTTGAGTTACAGAAAGCTGTCAAGGTCGAGCTGCAAAATCTACTGCAGCTGTAAAGCAATCGGTAGTTTGCCAGCCCGGTTACTCGGTGCGCAGCGCTTGGATCGGGTCCAGCTTGGAGGCCTTGCGGGCTGGGAACAGGCCGGCTAAGATCGCAATTATCATCAGGACGATAACTAACATCACGATCTCACCGAGCTTGAAGTCCAACAGCTTGACGCCGCCGAGGCTGAGCTGCTTCGAAATTACCGGGTTGAGTAGGACGCCGGCCGCGAAAGCCAGCACCGAACCGACGACGCCGCCCAGCAGGCCGATCAGCCCGGCTTCAAACAGGAACAGTTTGTTGATATCTTTCTTGTGCATGCCGAGGGCTTTCATCAGCCCGATCTCGCGGGTCCGCTGCAGGACGCTGATGTACATGGTATTGACGACCCCGAAGACCGAGGCGATGATAGCGATGACGCCAAAGACCGTCACGATGCCGCCGAGGACGCCGATGACCTGGGTGATCGTCTTCTGGGTGTCGACCACGCTCTGAGCGCCGTAGCCCAGTTTTTTGATCTTGTCCTGGGCGGCGGCCAGCTTGGCGCTGTCGGTGCCGTCCTTTACTTTGACCGAGGCCGATAGGTATTTATGGTAGCTGTTGGTGTTGGCGGTGGTGAAATCGTTGAGCTTGATGATATCTTGGCTGCTGAGTCGCAAGTACAATCCGCTGCTAGCCTGGAGCAGCGTGGCCGGCTTCTTACTGACGGCAATGACCTGCAAAGATGTCTCCTGGCTGTTGCTGGGTATTCTGAGCGCCGCGCCGGCCTTTGACGGGTCGCCGCTGAGTAGCGACGACAAGACGCTGGCCTGGTCGAACTGCTTGCTGACGCTGACGCGGATCGTCTTGCCGATGGCGTCTTGTGGTGAACTAAATCCTAGGGCGCTGACGAAACCCTCGGGTAAGATTACCGAACCGCTGGGTACATTAGTAGGTATGCTGCCCGCCAGCAGGCTCGGTGCCGAGTAGTCGTCGTAGGCGGTGGCGGTGGCCTCGTATTTCTTTTGGCCGTCGCGCGTCAGGTACTGCAGGCTGAGGGCGATGGCCGGCTCGACCGAGGCGACGCCGGGCACCTGCTTCAGCCGGCTGATGTCGCCGTCGCTGAGCAACTTGACTTGGCGCGTGGCACCGGACGGCGCCGTGATGCTGCCAGAATTAGGGTTGTAGGCCTGGGGCTTACTGGTGTCGGCGCCGCCAAAGAGGGCGCCGTCGCTACTGACAATCAGGGCCGTCGGGTCGAAGTTGTCCTTGATGATGGTGTCGGCGTACTGCTGGGCGCCGTTGCTGGCGCCGAGCGTCAGGGTCAGGGCAAAGGCGCCGACGGCAATGGCAAAGACGGTCAATACGGTCCGGGTCTTGGCGCTCAACAGGCTGCGCCCGGAGCGGCGGATTAAGTCGATACTACGCATGTCTGACCTTCCTTGTACTGACGGCTTCCACCGACCCGTCTTTTAAGCTGATCTGCGTCTGGCAACGGGCCGCCAGCTCGGCGTCGTGGGTGACGATGATAAGCGTACATTTAAGGCTACGATTAAGGTCGAATAGCAGGTTCATGATCTTATCGCCGGTGGTGCTGTCCAAGTTCCCCGTCGGCTCGTCGGCAAAAAGAATCGACGGCTTGTTAACGATGGCCCGGGCAATCGCCAGGCGCTGTTTCTGGCCACCGGACAAGTCGCCGGCCAAGTTGCTGCTCTTGTCGCTCAGTTCCACGGCCTCCAGGGCTTCCCTGACCAGTTGTTTACGCTTGGTCAGCGGTACTCTGGCAATCTCCAGCGGCAGCATGACGTTCTGGTAGCAGGTCTGATTGGCCTCGATAAAGAACGACTGGAAGATAAAGCTCATCTGGTTGGCCCGAAAGTCGTCCATGGCCCGCTGCTTCATCGAGAACAGCTCGGTACCGTCGATGGTCACCGTGCCGCTGGTGGGCCGGTCCAGGCCGCTCATGATGTGCATCAGGGTCGACTTGCCGGAGCCGCTCTTACCAATGATGGACGCCGTGCTGCCACTCTTAATATCCAAGGAGATGTCCTGCAGCGCCGTGAACAGATTATCTTTCTGGCCGTAAGTCTTATTGAGGTCGGTTATGGTAATCATGCTGGCAGTATAAGCTACTTGGCGGCCTTGGCGGCGTTAATAATCTGAGCGCTAAAGGCGGCCTGGCCGGCGGCCGTCGGGTGGTAGGGCTGCTTGTCGCTCAGGCCCTGCACCCACGAGTCGCTGCTGCATAATTCATGGCCGCTAAAATCGATGGCCACAAAGGAGGCCTGGCTATCTTTGACGGCGGCCTGCAAGTTGTCGTTGATACTGGCTTGTAATTGCCGACCGTAGGCCAGTTCTGCGGTGTCGATGCCGGTCAGGTCGGTGCAGTCGGCGCTGACGGTCGTCGGAAAGACCTGGTGGTAGCCAGTGACGATAACCCGTGGCTGGGCGGCGCCGTAGTGTTGCCGGAGCTGCTCCAGCACGGCTTGCAAGTTAGTGGTTACAATAGCCAGACTGGACTGGACGTCGGCCGCGTCTTCGGCGCTACCGCAGACAGCGACGTAACATTTCTGCAGCACTTTGGTCCACTGGGCATCGTTGGCACCGATGGTGATGGTAATAAGCTTCGGCTTCGGCAGGTCAAAGAGCTGTTGCAACTGCGGGCTGACCAGTAGCTTATTGACCTCTTGTTTGCCAGTAATGCCCTCAGGCAAAGTTGCGCCGCTGCAGGCCAGGTTGCGCAGCTGGTAATTGAGCTTGCTGGCGACGAGCACCGGGTAGCTTTGGTCGGTGCGGTCGCAGGCGCTGGCGTCGCTATCGTACTTAAGCCCAACGCCGGCGGCCACGGAGTCGCCCAGGGCGACGTAACTTCCCTGCTTGGCTGGTTGGGGTGTCTCTGGCTTATTGTTATTGCCTAAAGCTAAGGGTAACCCGAATAGAAGGGCTATTGCTACTGCGGCGCCGATGATGTATTTCTTCATTACTATATCTAGTATAGCTTACTTAACCAGACAACACATAAGCCTCAAAAGTATTTGTTGAACATTTTTTACATAGCTTTTGTAAGGGTTATACTGAATATATGCACATAAACCGATTAATGATGATCGATCATTTTATCCGTAACGCGCCATCATTAAAAGATGGTAAACCAGATTTTGTATTGGTAACCGGTGGTGTTGGTTCAGGTAAGACGACGATTATTGACCAGCAGTATGGTAAAGGTTACGTATATATTGACGGTAGTGCGATTTACCGCGAAATGAAACGAAAATACGGTGAAATAGGTGAGTTTAGCGAATTTATGGAACCAATAAATTTTATTGGTTCGCGTCTGGCAAAGTCTGCTATAAGTGACAAACGTAACATTGTCATGGAATTTATTGGCGAGGACGAAGTCGATATGACCCAGATAGCCGACACAATGGCCGGTCATGGCTACACTGTACAATTATCACTTGTGGAGCTAGA
>JBBRLU010000018.1:0-18876 GCA_038231175.1 Saccharimonadales bacterium (SeqCode)
CCGACCGAAGCCAAAAGTGAAAAGTTCTGGATCATGCGCCGCCGCAGCTTCCAGTTGCTGCGTAGTAAGGTCAAAGATAAGCACACCGCGCCGTTCATCGATGACTTGATCGTCAACCCCGAGCACATGCCAAAGTTCTTACCAGAGCTACGCGACATCATCAAGAAATACAAATTGTTCGCAACGATTGCCGGCCACATGGGCGACGGCAACTTCCACATCATCCCGCTGATGAAATTAGAAGATCCCAAAGAACGCGCCAAGCTCCTGCCCTGCATGAAGGAAGTCGACGAGCTAGTTCTAAAGTACCACGGCTCCCTTACTGGTGAGCACAACGACGGACTGGTCCGCGGCCCCTGGCTGGAGCAGCAATTCGGCACCGAAGTATTAGATATCTTCAAAGAGGTTAAGTCGATTTTTGACCCGGCCAATATCTTCAACCCGCACAAGAAATCAGACGCCGACTGGGACTACAGCTTCAGCCACATCCGCGACCATTTCTAAGACTCCATGACCTAAGACATAGGCGTGTGCTAATATATTTTTATGATACGGACGCTTCAAATCATCGCAGCTGTAACGATACTGGCAATTATCGTAGTTGTTGGTGACGTAGTACTCAGGAATCACCAAAGCAATGCCTATATACATAACGGTACTCATTGTGAGCAAATTTCCAAAGCCTATTTAGATAACCCAACGGTCAAACTAAGTAGCGGGGATGCTCAGTGCCTGCGTAGTCAGTGTAAACAGGCTTCTTCAAATGTAATCTGCGATAAGCTCTTTCCTGTAACTAAGCCTTAATTCGTACTAGCTTTAAATAATTAATGTGTTGCTGCCTATGAGCGCACACTGCAGCGTGATAGCGATTAGCGAAAAGAAGAATAATTTGCGAGCCCAGGCGGTGGTGTCGGTGGCTCTCAGGCCTTTGATGGCTAGCCTTAGCCAGAGCACAGACACTACGGCCATCACGACAGCGTAGATGATGCCGGTGTAGCCGTAAAAGCTGAGCGATAAGCTGGCGACAAGGTAGGCCACAATGTAAATCAAGCACTGGATCTTGGTATTCTTAAAGCCTTTTTTGACGGGCAAAACTGGTAGCTCGGCATCGGCGTAGTCTTTATGCCGAAACATGGCGATGGCAAAAAAGTGTGGCATTTGCCAGCAGACTAAAATGATAAACAAAATTATGGCGGCAGCATCAACATGATTGCTAACGGCGACGTAGCCGACTACGGGAGGGATGGCGCCGGAGATGCTACCGACTGCTGTGCCTAATGTTGAGCGACGCTTATAGTAGCCGTAGACGGCGACATAGGCCACGTAACCGGTCAAGGCCAGCACTAACGCTAACCAGTTGACATAGACCGTCAGTAGTAGGCTGCCCGTGACTAATAGCATAACCGTGTAGAGCAGTGCCGAGCGCACCGTAATTCGGCCGCTGACCAAGGCCCGCTTGGCCGTTCGGGCCATCTTTTTATCTATTCCGCGGTCCAGTATGTTATTACTGACGCAGGCGGCGGCAATAATCAAACCTAATCCCAGGAGCGTTGCTAGTAAGCGGCCAACTGCGACATGCTGCTGAGCGGCCAATAAAAAGCCGGCTGCCGCCGTCAGTAAGTTGCCCCGGATAATCCCCGGTTTTGTGAGCCAGTAATATTCTTTCCAGCTAGTTTTGTCGGTCATTACGTCTATAATACCAGTCCTTAGTTGTTGACGACTACGGCAAAGCTACCCACTGTCGATGGTCGAGAGCGTTCGTAAAATTGGTAGGTTCCCAGTTCCGACAGCGTAATCGTCGTGGAGTGCTCTTTCTGGATCAACGTCGATGCCCGGCCGGCATAGACAGTTGGCAGCCTGACCGTACCGAAGATTAGTTCGATGTTGGCCTTGTCATAGTTGGTAAATGTCAGTGTGTCGCAGCGTCCAGCCACGGTTAATAACGGTTCAACACTGCCATTTTTGAGGCCGACTCGGTAATTAGTGTGGCGACCTTGGCAGGCGCCTGTTAAGTTGCCGCCGACCTGGTAGATGGCTTCGCCGTCGATCAGTCGTTTGGTCTGGTCGGTCGCCGCCAGATTATAATGCAGATTATTGATGATTACGATCGAGCCACCGACGACGATCATAATAATGCTGACGGTCGCTATTAGGAAATATAAATTCCAGCGCTGTTTCGGACCGCGGCCGAGGTGCAAGAAGAAGACTACCTGCACTAGTAACTGCACGAAGGCAAAACCAAGAATAGTCAGTAGTAGCGTCCGGCCGCGGATGATGTGCTGGACTACCAGATGGTACGGCAAGAGCGTAAAAATTAGTGACAGTAAGAAGCCGAAGACGTAGGACGAAACAGTCTTGCGCTCTTCGGGTTCGTGGGCGGCGGCGTGGCTCATGCGTAAGCTCCCAAATAGACGATCGTAAATATAAATATCCAGACAATATCGAGGAAGTGCCAGAACAGGCTAAGCATCGCCAGCTTGCGCACCAAGGGCCCGTTCAAGCCACGCTTGACGATGTACCCCATGGTAAGGGCCATCCACAGTAACCCGGAGGTGATGTGTGCGCCGTGGGTGCCGACCAGCACAAAGAACGACGACATAAAGGCATTCGAATGAATCGTCAGGCCATTACTGATAAACTCTCTAAATTCTTTCATTTCGAGACTTAGAAATAAGGCGCCAAGGATAAAGGTCAGGCCAAACCACAGCAGTGTCTGGGCCTGACTGCGGCGGCGGGCGGCCACCATACCGAGGCCGCAGGTAAAGCTGCTCGTCAGCAACAGCAGCGTCTCCTTTAAGGCCAACTGCGGGTTAAATAAGTGATTGCCAGCAGGACCACCGGCGGTGTTGCCGTGCAGCACGGCGTAGACGGCAAACAGCACCGAAAACAACAGTAAGTCGGTCATCAGGTAGACCCAGAAGCCGAACATCACCCGGTCGTTAGCGGCCGCCTCGTGGGCTTCCAAGTGGTCTACCACGACTTCCACTTTTTGGTCCGAATGATGTCTAGGCCGAAGTTAATCACGTAGCGGATAAAATCCCAGACGCTCATTTCTTCTTGATCGAGGGCGGCAAGAGTCTGCTTCTGGCGGATGAGATTTGCCGCCCGGCGCTTGTCCTCTAACTTCTCGACTTCGGCGGCCGGTAGTACGTATTCTGAATCCTCTTTAAAGCCCCGGATGACGAAGACTACCAGCACGCCGACCAGCGACACTACGGGCATCCAATTTATGTGCCAGACGAAGCCGAAGCCGATGAAAAAGGCGAAGGCCGCGATATAGATGCCGGCGGCGGTATTCTTGGGAATCACGATATCTTCGTAAACTGGTTTTGGCAGGCCTTGGTGCTTCATTTCTAGGAAGGCGTCGCGGGTTGTCACTTCCGGAATGACCGTAAAATTGTAGTAGGCCGGTGGTGACGCCGTGGCCCACTCCAGTGTCCGGCCATTCCACGGGTCACCAGTCACGTCGGCTAAGTGTCGTCTCTGAATCAGACTGGCTAGTATCTGAATAATTTGCAGCGCCAAGCCGGCTCCAATGACCAGTCCGCCCAGTAGCATGACGATGAAGAAGGGCTGGTAGCCGGCCGACTTTTCGTAATGGTCCATACGACGAGTGGCCCCCATAAAGCCGAGGATAAACATCGGGATGAATGACATACAGAAGCCAATGATCCAGCACCAAAAAGCGTTACGGCCAATCCGTTCGTTAAGTCTAAAGCCAGCAATCTTGGGGAACCAGTAGCTGATGCCGGCAAAAATGCCGAATAGTACTCCGCCAATGACATTGGAATGGAAATGGGCTACCAGGAAGAGGCTATTATGCAGTTGGAAATCAGCCGGCGGAAATGCCAAGATCAGGCCGGAGATACCGCCAATCGTAAACGTCGTGACAAAGCCTAAGAACCACAACATAGGCGTATCGAAGCGAATCATGCCGCGGCGCATGGTGGCAATCCAGGTAAAGAATAGCACGGCCGTCGGAATGGCGATGACTAAGGTAATGACACCAAAGAACGCATTGACGTCGGCGCTGGCACCCATCGTGAAGAAGTGGTGCAACCAGACCGATAAGGCCAAGGCTGAAACACCGGCCATACCGAGTACGTTGGAGGTATAACTGGCAATCGGTTTGCGACTGAAAGTCGATACTACTTCTGAAAATACCCCGAAGGCTGGTAGCATTAAAATGTAGACTTCCGGGTGTCCCCACATCCAGATCAAGTTGGTGTACATCATCGGGTCGCCACCAGCAGTGGCCGTAAAAAAGTGGGCCCCGAAATAGCGGTCGACAAATGATAAGAACAGCGTTGCCGTCAATAATGGGAAGACACTGACGGCCATAAACATGCTAAACAGCGAACCCCAGGTAAATAGCGGCATCTTCATCAGCGTCATACCAGGCGCGCGCATCTTTAGAATCGTCATAATAAAGTTAATTGCCCCCAGGGTGGTACCGATCCCCGATATCTGCAGACTCCAGATCCAATAATCAACTCCCGTGCCGGGACTGAAGACGGCGCCAGACAACGGCGCGACGGCTAGCCAACCGGTGGCGGCGTATTGGCCACCGAAGACAAAGAACATATTGACCATAACGACACCGGATACGTACAGCCAAAAACCAAGGGTGTTCAGCAACGGTGAAGCCAGGTCACGGGCGCCGATCTGCAGCGGCACAATGTAGTTGATCAATCCAAAGATAAAGCCCATGGCCACAAAAAACACCATAATATTACCGTGGGCGGTAAAGATTTGCTGGTAGTGATCAGCTGACAGAATACCATGCGAACTGCCTGACGACAGGGCCTGTTGGGCCCACATCAAAATGACATCGATACCGCCTCTGACGAGCATGAAGAGGGCCACTAAAAAGTACATGATGCCAATCTTTTTAGGATCAACAGAAGTCAGCCAATCGTTCCACAGCCATTTCCAACGTTTGGTGCGGGTCAGGATCAGGGCGGCGAACAGGAACATAGCGATAAAAGTAGCAGTGCCGCCCACCGTTACCCATTCATGCGGCAACGAGTCTTTGGTTAGATGACCGAGAAAAAATTCTTTCATTACTGCATTGCTCCATCCATCGACATTTGGTGATTGTGAGAACCCATGTATTTCATGACGGCCTTGCCGTATAAGGTGGCATCGATTGCCGCGTAGGACGCAGCTGGGTTGTCCTGACTGGGCCGCAGCAAACTGTCATAGGCGGTTTTGTTGAGCGTCGGGTTGCCGAACCGGGTCTTTAAGACCCAGGCGTCAAAGTCAGTCCGGCTAGTAACCTTAGTCGTAAAAAGCATGCCCGAAAAGCCAGGGCCGTTAATTTCGGCGCTGCGGCCCTTGTACTCGCCCAGTGCAGTGGCCATTAAGTTTAGCCGGTTGACGTGTCCGGTCATGGCGTACAGTTGTCCTCCCAGATTCGGTATCCAAAATGAACTCATCGGCGCTTCGTCGGCGGTCAGATCGAAGACGACTGGCACATCTTTGGGTATTTGGACATAATTGACGGTCGCAATCTGCTGATCGGGGTAGATAAAAAGCCACTTCCATCGCAAAGCCATAACCTGGATAGTAATCGGCTTGACGTCAGAAGCGATGGCACGGCTTGGCTGTAATTTGTGCGTCGCCGGCACTAACACGAAGGCTAATATGATAATAAAGATAGTCGGCAAGGCCCAGATAAAAACATTAAAAGCAGTCCCGTGGGTAACTTCCGGATGATAGGTCGACGTTTGGTTTGACTCGCGGTAGCGCCAGGCCATGAAGTACAGCATGACGACCGTCGGCACAGCAATTGATAACACGATGGCCAGGACGAACAACATCAGGTTACGCTGTTGGCTGGCAATTGAGCCCTGGGCGTGCAGCACGGCGATATTCTTGCCCCGTAATAGAAAAGCCATCAGCAGCCCAAAACCAGCTAAGCCACTAAAAAATAGCCCTAAGGTTTTAGCTGCACTTTGGCGTTGTTTATGTTTTGTGCTCAAATTGTACCCTTACACTCGATATACATAACCGTTATTGGTAATTATAGCATTAGACAGACAATTATTTAAGCAATATATCGGCCTACGACGTAATACGTTTGAGGCTGGAACGGGCCTGGCTCCCAAATATAAAGGTGCCGAGTAGTAACAACATGGCGACGTAGACACCGCGGTCGAGCAAGCTGGCGGCCACGACAGTGGCGTTCGGAATATGATGCAAGTGCTGGCTCAGTAAGACGAACGTTTCACGGAAGCCGATCGCCGCCGGTGTAATAGAAACAAATAGCGCAAAGTTGGCGGCTCCGGTATAAATGATGGCCTGGCTTAAACTAATTGCGTGATTGACACTGTGCAGCTCAATGTAAAAAATAAGCACAAAGACACAGACTTGCAGCAGTGTGGCGACGGCTGTGAAAGCTAGGCCCTGCCAGCGCAATTGGCGGAGCTGGCGCAGCTTATTGACGGGCAGTCGCAGTACTCCGTACAGTGCACATAGGCCGACTAGTCCAAGCGGTAGTACCCACCAGCCGATCATGCCGACCAGCAAGAACAGCCCACTGTAGAACGCATAAAACGCGTAATAGACCAGACTGGCTAAGGCATAGTTACCAAGACCGACCGCATGGCGCTTTTTCAGGTACAGTGCCCGAAAGGCCGGACCACTCTGCAGCGGTCCGAAGAAGTTAATAATCGAAGAATAAGCCGTCACCAGCATCGTTTCACGGCGCGCTAGACGGATGTCGCAGAGTACCAGGCTTGAGCGAAAGATCAGCCACAGGCTAACCATGAATACCAGGTACAGGCCCAGTAAGCCAAGTAACGTGCCAGATGGGGTCTGAGCTAGCTGGCGGCCGACAGCCGGATGGTGGCCTAGAAAGTATAGACTGGCCACAGCCGTAACCACCAGGACCGAAAAAGCGACTAAGCTGCGGACGAGGCGACGGTTCATAGCAGTATTGTACAGCAGTATCGCGTATAGTAAGGAGCACTGCCTTATGACACGTATGACACGATTGCTCGAAACACTGTACCGCTTCCTGGCTTCAGACCGTTTTTTTAAGGTCATCGTCGGCTTTTTGGTCATCTCGGCCAGCTGGATCGCCCTGACCGGCCGTTATCCGATGGCCTTTGACGAGGATTTCCATCTGGGAATCATCAGGTTATACGCCAGCCACGGCCTACCCTTCTGGTCCGGTCAACCGGCTCACGCCGATAATTTTGGGGCCGTCGCCCGGGACCCGTCGTACCTCTATCACTACCTGATGAGTTTTCCCTACCGCCTAATCAGTCTGTTCAGTCAGAATCAAATGATCCAGGTACTGTTTCTGCGGGCCATCAACGTCGCCTTGTTCGCCAGCAGCTTACCGTTGCTACGGCGCTTGCTACGGCGGGCCGGTGGTTCGGCGGCCTTAAGCAACGCCTGTCTGGCAGTCTTGGTCTTGATACCGATAACCTGTCAGTTAGCGGCTCAGATCAACTATGATAATCTGATATTGCCGCTGACGGCCCTGATACTGCTACTGGCGCTGTCTATCGGCCACCGGCCGCCAACCGAACGGCCTAAGATCGTACTCCAAATTATCGCCCTAGGTCTAGCTGGCAGCCTTGTTAAATTTGCATTCGTACCGATATTTCTAGCGATCGTCGTCTGGCTAATGGCCCAGTCGCGACCAGTTTGGCGTCGGCGGCAGTTATGGCAACGGCGGTCTTGGAAATTCGCCAAGACTCGCCGTGGAGTGTTACTGCTGGCAGCAATTGGACTACTGCTTGGCTTGAGTTTTGAACGCTACGGGCTGAATCTGATCCACTACCAGGACCCGATTCCTAATTGCGGGGTGGTTTTGACGATTGATCATTGTCATTTTTATGGACCCTACATCCGGGACTATAACTTTGCCAGTAATAAGACTAATCATCACACGACGCCGTTCGCTTTCAGTAAGGAATGGATCTACGGCATGTGGCTGCGTAGCTTCTTTGCTGTCGATGGGCCGGCGTCGTTATATGAGACACGGGGCCCGTTCGTCGTGCCGGCCGACACGGCTCTGGTTCTGGTAGGTTTCGGCGTGCTTGGTTTGCTCCTCAGTGGCCGCGAACTGTGGCGTCGCCAGCGACCGAGCAGCAGTCTGCTCGCGCTGGTGTCGTCGGTCTATATCGCTGCCCTGTGGCTGCAAGAGTATAAAGCCTTTCGCTATACCGGTTTCCCGGTGGCCATCAACGGACGCTACTTACTACCAGTGCTGACGTTGATCGTCTTTGTGGCCGCCAGCGCCGTCGCGCTCCGGCTAAAAACTAGTCGCGGCTTAAAAACTGGGCTCCTAGCGCTCAGTATCGGGGCCTTGTTACTGGGTGGTGGCCCGCTGACCTACATCTTGCGGAGTAGCGACTACTGGTACTGGCCAAATAACCTGACTCGGACCGCTAATCACGCCGCCAAGCACGTCTTCGGCCCCATCACCCCCGGCTTTAATACGCCGACGCAATTCTTACGCTAGCTTACTTGAAGCGTAGTCGTTTGGTCTGCTCCAGATTGTCTTCGATCAGCACCCGATTGATACGGATCAGGTCGGCGATGATATTCAGGACGATACATAAGAAAGAGGCGATCATAAACATCGATCCGACAAGCAAGGACTGGATATGGCCCCTCGTGGAATGGTCCTCCAGGCCGAGAATGATAAAGCGGCCGAACGGGATAAGCGCCAGCAAGAATAGGGCCGCCGCTAGGGTGCCGAAAACCATGTATGGTTTGTACATGATATAGGCCCGGATGATAGTGATAGCGGATTTACGAACGTGTTCCCAGGTTGACTTGAACAAGCGTGACTCACGGAGTTTAGGGTTGGTAACGACCGCTAGGCTGGCGATACTCAGGCCTTTGTTGCCGGCCTGGATGATCGTTTCCATGGTGTAGCTGAATCTGGTGATGGTATTGAGGCGTAGTAGAGACTCCCTGGAATAGGCCCGGAAGCCGCTCGGGGCATCATTGACGCTAGTGCCGGCGGCGATATTGACTACCCGGCTGCCAAATCGCTGCAATAATTTCTTGAACAGTGAGAAGTGGGGAATTGTGTCCGTCTGGCGATCGGCGACCACGATATCGGCCTGGTTCTTGAGAATCGGCTGGATTAAATCCTTGATCCGGGCCTGGGGGTATTGATTATCGCCATCGGTGTTGACGACGATGTCGGCGCCGATACTGAGGGCATAATTGATGCCGTCGTGAAACGACCGGCCGAGGCCCTGGGTCTGAGGGTGGTGGACGAAATGCTTGACGCCGTGAGCGCGGGCAACCTTGACGGTCTTGTCGGTCGAACCGTCATCGATGATCAAGATAATTATCTGCTTGATACCGGCAATCTTTTTAGGAATGCCAGCTAGCACTAAGGGTAAGGTAGTTTCCTCGTTAAGACACGGGATCTGCACAACTAGTTTCATAATCTTTTCACAGTATAGCAAATAACAGTCCTAAAGCCAGCGCATGATATAATTACAACCAGCCAATGACAGACAAACAGGTACTCAAAAAAGGCAATACCAAGCCAGTCGCCGCCCGACCAGGACAGGATATCGTGGCCGCTAAAGCCGGGGCTAAGTTTCCGGCTGTCGGCATGTCCTTACCGGCCTATCAACAGTCAGCCCGGCAAACCGCCGCGCCCTATAAGCCGTCAGCCGCAGCCGCTGGTTCTAAGCTGAAAACTAGCCGTAATCCTAAAAAGATCATCAAACGAGTCGCCATCGTCTTATTGGTGATAGCTATTATCATCGGCGGTTGGCTGGGCGGAAAGCTACTGTACAACGCCCATAAATTATTTGGTGGTAATATCTTGGGCGTGCTGCAGACCACTAAACTCAAGGGTGAGGATAACGGCCGGGTGACTATCCTACTGGCCGGTAATTCGGCCGATGATACCGGCCACAGCGGCGCCGATCTGACCGACTCGATCCTACTGCTGAGCGTTGATACGGTGTCGCATAGTGCCTACATGCTCAGCGTTCCACGCGACCTGTGGGTCGATGTGCCAGGCAGCGGGCACCAAAAAATTAACAGTACCTACGTCGTCGGTAATGCTAACAGTTTCAGCGACAGCGGCTACCCCAAGGGCGGCATGGGCCAGTTAGAGCAAGTCATTACCGACAATCTCGGAGTTAAGATAAATTATTATGCGCTGGTCAACTACACGGCCCTACGCCAGGCGGTCGACGCCGTGGGCGGCATTGATTACACCGTCCACAGTACCGATCCGCGGGGCCTATATGACCCAAATATCGACTACACGACTAACAAATCGCTCGTCAAACTGACTAACGGCTTACACCATCTGAACGGCGAAGCAGCTCTTAATCTGGCCCGCGCCCGCGGTGATTCGAGCCGTTCTTACGGCTTCGCCGGCTCGGATTTTGATCGCACCCAGCATCAGCGCGAGATGTTGACGGCCCTCAAGTCAAAAGCCGTCAGTGCCGGTACGCTATCGAACCCGGCCAAACTCAGTAGCTTAGCCGATGCCATCGGCGGTAATGTCAAAACCGATTTATCAATCAGCGAAGTCCGCCGGCTTTATGACGTTACCAAGGACATCAATAATTCGTCTATCAGATCAGTCGGCTTCAACAATGTCGACGGTGCCAGCCTGCTGACCAACTATCAAGCGCCGAATGGGGCCTCGGCCCTGATTCCGTTGGCCGGTCTGGACGACTTCAGCGACATGCAAAGCTTTATCAAGCGGCTCAATTCACACGATCCGGTCGTTCAGGAAGGCGCCAAGGTCGTCTTGCTCAATGCCACCGACACCAGAGGTCTGGCCGGTACCGTCCGCAGTACGTTAACCTCTAAGAATCTGAATATAATTGCCATTGCCGACGCCAAATCGATCCAAGCCGTCACCAGTATCATCGACCTGACCACGCCAGCCAGCGCCAAACCCGGTACCAAAAAGTTCCTGACACAGACGTTCGGTAACCATGTCAGCCCGACTAACGCCTACGGCAATCAATATGACGCCGACTTCATAGTCTTACTCGGCGCCGACCAACTAGCCAAACAAGCCCAAAATTAAATTGCTACTACCCCTATGACGGCTAGCAGTGTACACTTGTTCTTATGTCTGATGTAGCTGTGAGAAAACTCGATACATTCGTGGCGGGACATCCGACCCGGAACTACAAAAAAGGTGAGATCATCATTTTCCAAGGCGAAGCGCCACGCAGCGCTTTCGTCGTTAAAAGCGGCATCGTCAAAGCCTATAACCTGAGCGTCAACGGCGACGAAAAGCCGGTCGCCTTTTACTCGGCCTACGATTCCTTTCCCGGCAGCTGGATTTACGGCAAGGTACCCAGCGCCATCTATTATTACGAGGCCTTCACCCCAGAAGTTACTCTCCACATCGTTGAACGAGAAGCCTACGTCAACTTTATTCGTTCCGACTCGGAGTTGCTGTATAGCGAGCTGCAGAACTACGTGTCTAAACAGCTGGGCCACTCGATGCGCCTCAATGCCCTACAGCACTCCCGGGCCAGCGACAAATTGGTCTACACCCTGCACTACTTAGCCCTCAGCCATGGCCGGACAGTCGAGCCCCAAGTCGTTGAGATCACCTTGGATCTGACACATCAGGACTTCGCCAACTTGACGGGCCTGACCCGTGAGACGGCCGCTACTGAGCTCAATAAGTTAAAGCATCAGGGAGTCATCAGCTACAGCAAAAACATGCCTTACCGCCTCGACCTGAACAAGTTGATGACATTGTTGAACGACGAATACATCGCTGACGTCCAAGTTAAATTATAAAGTTTCGATTCTAAGGACTAAGCCGAAGCTGCGACCGATTTGCTGTCGAGGGCCTCGTTGATGACGCGTGATAAGTTGTGTGGTGCCGTCCAGGATTTGATGATACAGCGGTGGGCACCGAGCTTGTAAGATTCGGCGACTTCCGGCGAGTTTTCCATGTTGGTGAAGATCAAAACCTTGACTGCCGGGTGGGCTTTGAGGTCAAAGTGTTGCAAGAATTCCAGACCGCCCATGATCGGCATCAGAAGATCCAGCAGGATCAGGTCCGGTTTGAAGTTACTCAGTTTGTCGAGCGCTTCCTGGCCGTCAAAGGCCGATTCGACAGTGTGGTCCTGACTGGTCAGGATGATCGAGTAAGCATTATTTAGATCTTTATCATCTTCGACGATGAGGATGTTGGCCACGAAGTGCTCCTTACAGTTATGATAAGATTTTACCACGTTGCGCCCGTGCAACGTATAAGAAATCTAACTTAATCATTTATCGAGGTTTCTGATAGTCCGTTGTGTTTTCGGCAAGGTAAAGTAAAAGCTCGTTCCCTGGCCTTCTTCGCTGTCGAACCAGATAGTCCCGCCTAGGCGGTCGAGCAGACCTTTGACCAGGTAAAGGCCGAGGCCGGTGCCGGTAGTCTCGCGCTTGACGGTGTTCTGGGCTCGGAAGAATTTACTGAAGACCTGATCATGGGCATCTTTCGGAATGCCCCAGCCGTTATCCTTGACAGTCACCAGCACATCCTTGGTCCGACCTCGGATAGTGATGACCACGGCGCCGCCCTCAGTCGTGTATTTGATAGCGTTCGACACCAGGTTCGTTATGATCTCTTTCAGGATCAGATTATCGGTCCTGACGCTGGTGGCTAACTTGCCGCTGACAGTCATCGACAGGTCGATCGTCTTCTCCGACGCCGCCAGACTCAGCTCCTTGACAACCTCTTCAGCGGCCCGGTCAATGCGCAGCATCCTAGAGTTGATGACGATGGTACCGCTTTCGATGCGTGTGATATTGAGCAGCGTACTGATCAGTTCGTTCATCCGGTTGGTGGCCCCGATGATCGTCCGCAGCGATTTCTTCTGGGCCGGCGTCACATCGCCCATGTAACCGTCGACCAGCATGTGCGAATAGGTCTTGATGGCCGACAAGGGCGTCCGCAACTGGTGTGATGCCAATGATATAAATTCGCTCTTCATACGATCTATCTCTTCTTCAAGGGTGATATCACGGAAGACTTCGATGGCACCGATCGGTCGGCCGTCCAGTAAGATCGGCGAAA
Source organism: Saccharimonadales bacterium (SeqCode) (assembly GCA_038231175.1). Classification (GTDB taxonomy): domain Bacteria; phylum Patescibacteriota; class Saccharimonadia; order Saccharimonadales; family UBA4665; genus UBA4729. The sequence goes on from JBBRLU010000018.1 coordinate 13,043, forward strand.
TCGTCAGTTGCACCGGTAAGCGTTGGCCATCTTTCTTACGGTAAAATATCTTTTCGGTAACCGAGCGGCCGGTCAGGAAGGCTTTGGTGATCGGTCGGTCGATAAGGTTGACGGCGACGTCCTGCTCATTCAGGGCAACGATCTTTTTTGGGAACCACTCGCCCAGTAAGTCGGCTTCGTCATAGCCTAAGATCTTCAAGGCGATCGGGTTGATGCGCGTAATTCGGCCGTATTCGTCGGTGGCGATGGCCCCTTCGCCGATGCTATTGAATAAAGCCTCGGCCTGGGCCCGTTGTTCCTCGGCTTGGACGACGGCGGCTGATTGCGGATTATTCATCAAGCCTCGGCTTTTTGGTAACCGGTTTGATCAGACGCTCCAGTTGCAACGTGTACTCCCCTATCAGATCGCTATCCTCAGTCAACAGCGAGACGGCAACCCGGATCCAGTCGATTAATTTTCGGAGATCGGCCTTTGATAGATCCTGCGGCTCCTTGTGGAGGTGGTTCTGAACCTGACGGGCAATAAAACGATCGGCCGCCGGGCCTAAATAAAGGTGCGTAATGCGGACGACGCGGTCATACAGAACAAGTTCAGCCACGTTAAACCTCCTCGATTCTGTGCAAGCGGCGGGCACCCAGGGCGATGAAGCTGTAGCCGCCGGCCGCCAATAATTCGATGACAGATAGGCAGATCAAGAAGTAACTCAGGTGCGCTGAACCGCTCCGCACGACGATCGAGGACAAATATTGCAGGGCGATCGAGCTGATGATGACGGTGGCGATGCCGAAGCCGAGATAGCGCAGAGCCCGGGTATATAAGACGCCTTCCGACTGTTTGGCAAACATCACTATTTCATAGGCAGCCAGCATACCGATAAACCAGGCGTAGAGATACGGAATAACAATCGTGATGACGACCAACCACACCGGTAAGAAGTATACATTGCCAGAAGCGGTCAGCGACAAGCTGCTGAGCTGGCGGAACGTGAAGAAGCAGAAGAACACGCCAAAGAGGGCGAATAGTAAGATTAGGCTACGCTCGGCAGCCCTGGTCAGGCAAGGCTTGGAACGGGTCGCCAAGCCGCGGGCACCGGTACCGAGGAAGCTGAAGGCGATCAGCGGCAGGATCAGACCCAGGTAGTTGTTAATAATGACGGCCACCGGGTGAAAATGGATGTCTTTGTCGGCGATACTGTTCAAGATTATCGATGTCAGCGCCGCGACCGGCAATCCATAAGCCAGCCAGCCGCTACCGATAGCCAGCTGCCGGAAATCATGGCCTTCCTTCGAGCCGCGAATCGCTTGGGCGTACCTATCCAGACGTGTGTAGCCGTAAAAGGCCGCCAACCAGATTCCGATAAACGGTAAGGCCACCACCAAGAATAGCAGGTGATAGCGCAACGGCGTCAGACCGTACGTCTGTGTAGCGATGTGATTCGCGGGCAACACCAGGGTGAGGACCAGGTAGAGCCCAATGAACGCAACGTAGTGCGCCAGCGGGTTCTTGAGTAATTTCATGTTCCTATTATACATATATAACAGCGGTCAAAAAAACGAAATTTCGCTTGGCAAGATCAACGAAAGCGGGTACAGTTGTACTCCAAATCAATACTGTCGCTTGTGTTAGGGCTTATGGCTCCGCATACTGCTTGTATGCAGCCCGTTTCCCGCACCTGGTCCCACCCACGCCGTCGCTTCCTAGCCTTGTTACTTATCACGCTCAGTTTATATGTCCTCGTCCCCCAGGTCGATGTCGTCCGGCAGAGTCTAGGGCTGCTGCGTAGCCTGCAACCGACCGCTATCGCGGGCGCCCTACTAAGCTTGGCCTTGACCTTCCCCCTGGCCGCCAGCAGCTACCACTTCTTAGCGCGGCGCCGGCTGATCTATCGTCGGACCATTCTGATCGCCCTGGCCAATATGTTCACCAACCGGCTGCTCCCGGCCGGGGCCGGCAGTATCGCCACCTTCTTTGTCTACTTACGGAAGCGGAAGCACACTGTCAATCAGGCTACGAGCGTCGTGGCGGTCAATAACTTCATTGGTTTTATCAGTCACGGCTGCCTGCTGGCCGTCTTACTGGTCTTTGACTGCCGCGGTTTCAGCGGCCTCAGCCTACCGGCTATTCACCCCCAGGCGGTCCTGTCGGTGCTAGTCGTCGTCGTCCTGGTCGTCGCCATAGCCGTCGGCCAGACAACTCGGCGCCAGCGGGTCGGCGCTTTTGTCGGCTCACTGAGCCGCGACTTGTTGTTTTATCGTCGTTTTCCGCTCCGACTGACGGGCACCTTCGTCTGCGCAACGCTGCTGACTATCGCTAACGCCGTCACCCTGTGGTATTGCCTGCTGGCCGTCCACGGTCACATCGGCCTGCTGGCCGCCCTAGCGGTTTTTACGATCGGCATCGTGGCCGGTACGCTCACCCCGACGCCTGGTGGTCTGGGAGGTACCGAAGCCGGCCTGCTGGCTGGCTTGATCGGCTACCATGTAGCGGGCCAGACGGCTTTGGCAGCGGTCGTACTGTACCGCCTGATCACCTACTGGTTGACCTTGGCCCTCGGCGCTGTCAGTTACATCTATGTCGAGAACCGCGGCTACCTGCACCGCTTTGAGCCGGCCGACTAAGACAGCAACTGTCGTAGCAGATTGCCGGTAGAGCTGTCGTCGCTACTGGTGTCATGTGTCTGAAGCTGCCGGTAGATGTCCTTGGCCAGTACCTTGCCCAGCTCGACGCCCCATTGGTCAAACGAATTAACGTCCCAGATAACTCCCTGGACAAAGATCTTGTGTTCGTACAAGGCAATTAATTGACCGAGGCTCCGCGGCGTCAGCTGGTCGAGCAAGATGGTAGTCGTCGGCCGGTTGCCGTTAAAAGTCTTGTGGGCTATCAGTTCCGGCGGTAGGCCCTCGGCAATAAGTTCCTCGGCGGTCTTACCGAAAGCCAAGGCTTTGGTCTGGGCCAGCAGATTGGCGCTGAGCTTGCGGTGGTGCTCACCGAGATCATGCAGCGGGAGGCGGGTACCGATAAAGTCGGCTGGGATAAGGTGCGTACCCTGGTGTAATAATTGGTAGAAGGCATGTTGACCGTTAGTGCCGGGCTCACCCCAGACGATCGGCCCGGTCGCGTAATCGACCGGCTGGCCCGCCTTGGTAACCGACTTACCGTTACTCTCCATATTACCCTGCTGAAAGTAGGCCGGAAAACGGTGCAGATATTGGTCGTAGGGCAAAATTGCTTCAGTTTCAGCACCGTAGAAATTACTGTACCAGATACCTAGAACGGCCAGAATGACCGGTAGGTTCTGCTCCAGCGGTGCCGTTTTGAAGTGCTCGTCCATGTCATAGAAACCTTGGAGCAGCTCATGGAAATTATCGGGGCCGACGGCCACCATGATCGACAAACCGATAGCGCTCGTCAACGAGTAGCGACCACCGACCCAATCCCAGAAGCTGAACATATTGGCCGGATCGATGCCAAACTCGGTGACGGCGGCAGTGTTCGTGGAGAGCGCCACGAAATGCTTGGCGACAGCGGCTACCGGCAGATCTTTGAGCAACCAGTCACGGGCGGTCTGGGCGTTGGTCATGGTCTCGTCCGTGGTAAACGTTTTGCTGGCAACGATAAATAACGTTTCGGCCGGGTCCAGACCCTTGGTGCTCTCGACAAAATTATTAGCATCAATGTTCGAAACGAAGGCTAAGTGTAAATCGGTTTGAGTGTAAAACTTTAAAGCTTCCGTAACCATAACCGGACCAAGGTCGGAGCCACCAATCCCAATGTTAATAACGTTTTTAACCGGTTGGCCGGTCGCCCCTAACCACTCACCATTACGAACCTGATTAGCAAAAATGGCCATCTTTGCGAGTTCTTGGCGGATCTCTGGCATAACGTCTAGACCATCAACCAAAACGGGCTGGTCGGATTGATTGCGCAGCGCCGTATGGAGCACGGCTCGCTGCTCGGTGTTATTTATCTTGTCACCGCGGAACATGGCGTCGCGAGTAGTTTCGACTTGGCGGGCTTTGACTAAGTTCAGTAAAAGCCCGAGTGTGTCTTCGGTCATTAGGTTTTTAGAATAATCGACAAACAGATCACCAGTTTGTAGGCTAAATCTAGGTCCTCGGTTCGGGTCGTCGGCAAATAGTTGCCGTAAGTGGACGTCTTTATTGGCATTATAATGTTCTTGTAGCGCTCGCCACTCCGGTAACTGTGTTAATTCCATGCCGCCTCCGTTGTTTTTGGTAACTATCTAAACTATAGCATTATTCTTAGGGCCACCCTTGTGATAACCTATCTCGACATGAAATATATGCTACTAGCCATTTTTATAACCTTTTTTGTAGCCCTACCGATGTATCTGCTGAACACGATGGTTATGCCGCAACTGCAGCAGCTACAGACCAGTTACGCTTCGGCCGATACGATCGCTAATAACATCGCCGCCGCTAGGTAGATTGAGTTATAAGCCCTCCTTGAAGGCTCAAGAGTGCAGACATAAGTAAGCGTATACTTAGCAGATGGTGTTAATTGGACTCTGGTTTTTACTAGCAGTTATACTGGCTGTTACAAGTATTTATGGGTCAATCACCATGATCCTGAGCCGTCATGTTGTTCAGGCACTGGTCTTAGTCATCATTCTTTTTGTGGTAGTCGTAATGGTTGAGGTCGCGCTGCTACTGTCGTTAAAGGCTCAGGTTGCCGATCATCAGCAGTACTGGGACAAGCAGCGACAGCCGTCAGCCAATGAGCTGGTCTACGTTGCAATCGGTGATTCGGCAGCCCAAGGCATCGGGGCGTCCAGCCTGAGCAACTCTTACGTCAGTTTAGTAGCAGCTAACATCAGATCGCAAACCGGTCGTAACGTCCGAATCATCAACCTCAGTCAGAGCGGCGCCAAACTCAGGGATGTAATACGGGAACAATTACCACAATTGCAAGCTCTTCAGCCGGATATCGTGACCGTCGATATCGGGGCCAATGATATCGCCCACGGCACTGCTTCCGACGTCATGGTCGAAGAGTATCAGCAGGTCATCTCGGCACTCAAACCCTATCCGGTTGTCTTTGCAAATCTGCCGGATTTCATGTGGGGCACCCAACAGCGCAATACGACGGCGCTTAACGTCACCATCGTTTCACTGTGTGACCGCTACGGCCTGCAGTTAGCCGATCTGCACCAGGTAACGCACGCTAAGATGTGGTCCTTCAACGAGTATGCGGCTGACGGTTTTCACCCTAGTAGCCACGGTCACCAGACGTGGGCCGGGGCATTCGAACCGGGTATCAAAACTCTGCTAGCCCGGAGCGCCGCCAAATGAGCTATACTGCAAGTAGTCGCTACATAAGCCGATCACCGGCATAAGGTTTTTAGCTTCGGAGGCCATACACAGTGAACAACCAGAATCCCACGAAGTCTTCAAGTGTCCGATCAATTAAGCGCCGTGTCGCCGAACGCACCGGTAAGGGCATAAAGCTGTTAGTTTCACAGAAAGACGCTATCGCGCAGTCCGGTGGTTCGATCTCTAACACCCGACTTGAAAAGATAATCAAACTGAAGGAAGCGGTGACGCTGACCCAGGAGTATACCAACGAGATTATCAGCGAGTTGAATATAATCAATGAAGAAGTAACCATCACCCGCGACTACGCCGATGCCATTATCCGTACCGTCCGTGGACCGCTATTAGTACTTAACAAAGATCTCCGGATTATCTCGGCCAACGAAGCCTTTTATAACGCCTTCAAGGTCGCCCCTAACGACACCGAAAACCGATTACTCTACGACCTCGGCAACCGCCAGTGGAACATTCCTAAACTGCGCATCCTGCTAGAAGAAATA
>JBBRLU010000019.1:0-18862 GCA_038231175.1 Saccharimonadales bacterium (SeqCode)
AGGCTATTGCGGCGTAGACCACTGCAGCCACGATGATTGATGGCTCAAAGACAGACCTGGTTTGGCCGGCAACCGAGCTGGCAACATTGAAAATATTATCAAAGGGCGCTGTCAAGACACCTGTGACCGCATAAATGAAGTTAACGAAACCGCTGCCAGAATTCGCACCAAGTAGTTTGAGCACGAAGCGCAGCGCTAGCAGCACTTCGATCAGGCCTAAAATAAACCAAACGACGTTTTGGGCGGTGGTCTTAGTGTCGGTGCTTCGATCGGTCCGGATCTCTCTGGTTTCTTGTTGCACGGCCGCGCCGCGCGGGTCAACACCGTTTTCTTCGGTTCGAGTAACGGTTTGTCTTATATCTGACATGGACATCTCCTTAACGCTAATAGTTATACTGTCATTCTACTATAAAATTCTAGCTCGTGGCCAAAATAGTAATGCTGCGAAGGGGTGGATGAAGTCAGAACCAGTCTACTTTCCGTAAAGTAATATGGCTATGATTAAAACTATGTAAACAATCAGCCATAGACTGTCTTGGATAATAATCGGAACCAGTCGTTTCTTGACCGAATCCAGGATAATAAAGACAGGTCATGAGCGCTATGCCTGCTGAAGACTTTGATAATTTGCGGTAAAGCCGTTGCCGGGTATACGATGGAACAAATCAGCACCAACTTGTCAAAATTACTATCCTGCTGTTTATTCATTATACGAATTGTAACAGTTCCTGTAGTGCGACGTGGTGAATGAAGCCAGAACTTATATAGGTCGTGTTCTAACAAACCGATGTTGATGTTCCGGGTCTTGTGCAGCGTAGCTTTTGCAACGGCTTCTGCCTTGGCTTTCTCGACTTCAAAATTGGAAACACTTACGAACTCACCATTCTCAATAGCAGCTAATTCAGCTTGTTCTTCTGCAGTCAAATCTTGTTTAGTGTACTTTCGACTGCTATCTGCTGCACCTAAGCCAATGAGGCACGACTTTCTCTTGCTGTGGTTAAATACTTAATACTAATCGTAAGCCATTATCGACTTGTTGCATCGTATGTTTATCGAGCTTGCCGATCACTTCGCTCAGCGATTCTTTGTCGAGTGTAATAACTTGTGAAACATTAGCGACCGAATCACGTGATAAACCATGGCTGGATCTGGGCAGTAAAACATTGCCTGGTGCTTGGGCAAGTCGCAGGTTAGATGTGACTGAAATAGCTACAACCGTCTTAATGTTGCCCTTATTGAAACCTTCTGACTGCACGACTATAACTGGTCGTCTAAAACCCGGCTCTGAGCCTACAGGTACTGGTAAATCTGACCACCACAACTCGCCGCGCTTCACCAATCTTCCTTGAATACGCTTTTGGCTTGGGCGGCAGCTAATATCGGATCCATTTTTGAGTCGATGTTCGCGTAGACTTTGTTGAGTTTCTCGGTAATCCTTGCTTGATCATTTTTGATCAGGTAGTCATCGATTGCTTGTGTGTAGAGCTGGCTCCGTGTGGTGCCTTGTTCCTTGACGAGTATTTCAGCTAACTGAAACGTCTTATCTGGAATTGAAATAGCCGTCTTCATACATAAAGTATAACTAAAGTTATACCACGATGTCAATATTTGGGCTGTAATTTTTGAGATGCCCCGGACCGGATGCGGCCTGCGGCCTTTTACGCTCAGCCATGCTCGAAGTGAACTTCTGTGCGTGGCTGCACTGTACCGAACCAGCCGTTCGCTGCGCTCTCTTCTCTGGTTCGGAACCATTCCGAGAGCAAAATAAAAGCACCTAACTTACGTCAGGTGCTTTTATTTTGGTGCACTGTAGTGAATGAAGTGAGAACCTTAGTTACGTATGAAGATTGTATAGCTGAATAGTTTTAGGCTCAAACGTCGGAGGTCCTAAATCCTTGAGTAACTTAAAACTGGTAACATTCTCAGTGATATTGCACTGTATATTTCGTAACTGCCTTATCGTTTCTTCTAAATTGAGAGCACTGTTAAATCTAGCTAGCGTACAGTGGGTAATGTCTGGAGGTAGTTTAGTTCCTTTGGGCAGCTCAATTTTTGAAAGTAGCTTAGACCGTATGTCATTGTATGCTTTTGAACTTACCGACCTTACGATAATAGCTCTTGCACTGATTTCAATCTCGCTGAATGTAATGGTGATTGGTGGTAAATCTCCAAGCGTTTCAGTCACCTGATGACTGTACTGATGATACCAATTTGTAAAAAGTTCATTACGTGGAGTCGGATATTCTCTGTCACAAACTATTTCCATCAGGGTACTATGCAATGCTCTTTGGGGTGTAAGCCAAATTGCGTCCCCAAGATATTCATGAAGCTGGTCTTGAATATTTGACAGCTGGCGTAGAGATTGCTCTGAAAAAGTAGCAACAATTCCATACTCATCTTTTGAAGGAGTTTGGATGGTTTCCACTGTATTGGTCATGTCATCATCATATCAAAGTTCTGACCGACAAAAGTTGGTGTTTTAATCGTAATTTAATTAACAGATGCGAAATTTCGTGGTGCACTGTAGTGAATGAAGTGAGAACCTATTTAGCAGTAGACTTGTGCAAGATTGAAGAAGCTAGAGTTTGGTAGGGTATACCTTCTTCAATCGCTTTTGCCTTCAATTTGTAAAGGTCACGTTCCGACAAACGAATGTTGATGTTCCGAGTTTTGTTTAGCGTAGCTTTTGCAACGGCTTCTGCGTTGGCTTTCTCGACTTCAAAATTGGAAACACTTATGAACTCACCACTCTCAATAGCAGCTAATTCAGCTTGCTCTTCTGCGCTTAAATCTTGTGGGTCAAAAACTTGCATAACTTTAATCCTTTCCACTTAAATATTGTTTGGTGTACTTCCGACTTGGGTAGATAGTCTTCAGAAAAACAAACGTCATCGTTCTCCATGGAGGGCACCGAATAGGCATAGCCATTAATTTCTATAATGTAGACTTTTTGATTAGAGTACTTCTCGCCATTGGGGTGTTTCAGTATACCGAGCAGGTGTCCGTCGTTAATTGCATTCACTACATCTTCGAAGCCCACACCCCGACTGACTTTCAACAAAACATTCTTTTGTGAACTCCAGTCAAACGGCTTCATGCGAGAATTTTATTACAAATGATATTATATGTTAATATTTGGTGCCCCGGACTGGATTCGAACCAGTGACCTTAGGCTTAGAAGTCCTCTGCTCTATCCAACTGAGCTACCAGGGCGCACCGCGTGCAAGTGCACGCTGTTATCATACTAAGATTACCGGTGTTATGCCAGCTTAGTTAGCAGAGGCCTTCAGCGAATATATAGCGGTTGCTGTAAATTAAGTTACGTCAGTTGCGTCAGTTACCGCGTATAGTTAATCGTATGAGATGGAGATCAAGTGTTGTTTTAACTGTTGTAAGCGTGTCGTCGCTTGTTTCCTTGCCGGGATTATCAGCATCTGCTGCGGCCAATACGCTGAGCTTCAGTCAACAGATAAAAATTACGGCAACGGTAATGCCAGCGCGCTATATTATCATAAACGCTGAAAACCAAATCCAACAAATTATCTCAAATACATCCGAAGCAAACGTTACTCCCACGCTTTACCAAGACGCAGTCAGGCCAGAAAACGCTCGGTTACTGACACCCGAAATTACGCACCAGGCAGACGCTCTATTGAAAGACAGAACTATCAAGCCAGGCGTATTATACGATCGTGCCCTCAAGGCGCCGGTCGGCTACAGCAAAAATGTTCTGCCGCTTTTAGCGTCACGTAAATAAGGCACAGGGGACGCTAACAAGCGAGTATTATTTACAAACTAAGCGAGTAGACTATCTTCTGATCGGATATAGTGGCAGGTGTAACCGCCAGGGTTGTGCTGCAAGTAGTCTTGGTGATAGGACTCGGCAGTATAGAAAACCGTTAATTTCTCCAAGCTTGTAACGACCGGATTCTTGTAGAGTCCGGATTGATTGACGGTTTCAATCATGCTCTCGGCTGTTTGTAGCTCTTCGTCATCTTGATAAAAGATAGCTGAACGATACGACGAGCCGACGTCGTTACCGGAGCGATTCAGAGTCGTTGGGTCGTGAATCCTGAAAAAGAAGTCCAGGATCGCGGCATAGTCGGTTACGGCAGGGTCGTAGGTTATGGCTAGGGCTTCGGCATGGCCCTCATGATTGCTGTAATCCGGATTGTCGTTAGTTCCGCCGGTATAGCCCACCTCGGTGTCAACGACGCCGGGTTGCTCGCGAAATAACTCTTCCAAGCCCCAAAAACAGCCGCCGGCCAAGTAAATAATTTTGTTTATCGACATATATACCCCCTCGTTATAAAAGTTGGTGCGGGTGCGGAGAGTCGAACTCCGATCACCAGTTTGGAAAACTGGGATAATAACCGCTATACGACACCCGCTTAACGGGGGTAATTATAGCATAGCCGAACATATAAAATAAGCGCCCAAGTTTGGGCGCTTATTTTAATTAGTTTTTGTTAGTTGTTAGGCGCTGCGGCGACGGGATGTTGCCGTGAGCGTGGCGGCTGTTCCGATTAAGAACATACCGGCGAACAAGTTTAGGAGCATTGTGCTTCCGGTATTGACTAGTTGGTTAGCTCCACCATTACCGACTGCGACAGTATTTTGGGCGACAGTCTTTGGCGGTGTCAAAATACTCAGCACAGTAACGGCAGTTGGGTTGACGGGACCGCCGCCGAGTCCAACGTGCTCGGGCACACAGCCATTATTAAATGTGGCTTGACCGACAGTATCGAAGTTCAAACTGTAGCTGTGTCCATTGTAGGTGAACGGAGGAATTATGTCGGTGTCATGCTGTTGGTAGTGGCCATTGAAGGCTCCGGCAGCATTGACGTCAATCTGGACAAATGGGTTTGTAACTGACCCAGTAGCGTGACACAAGGTAACGCTAGCACTGTCGCATGGCGCATCCGTAAAGGTAGGCGTCTGAGAGGTCACTGCACCAACGGAGAAGGTGTAGCCCTCTTGAGGAACAGCAGTAACAACGATTATGCCTGTGGCGTGGTAAGTACCAGCATCGACGGTGTCGCCATCAATTTGGTAGTCAACGCCAGTCGTAGTGGGAATGGTAAATGTATCGTTAGTTGTACCACATGTGTTGCTAAATTGGATCGCTGCTGGTGTGACGGTATTCGCGAGTACGACGGGTATAAGACAGTGGGCTGCCAATTGCGTTTGGTTACCACGGGCTTGGTAGGTGTGACCGTTGTAAGTAAAGGTTGGCGTAATGTCATCCTCGTGGATTCGGTAGTGGCCGTCGTAGGCTCCAGCCGCACTAACAGTAATTTCTTCGTAAGGGTGACTGTCAGATCCAGTGGCGTGACACAAGGTAACGTTGGGATCAGTTTCAGTTTCACAGGGTACGTTAGTGAAAGTCAGTGTTTGGGTTGTTTCGGTGTCCTCTGCGAAGGCGTAGCCTTCCTGTGCGACAGCCGTAACAGTTACGCTGAGTACTCCCGTAGTGTGGTGGGTACCAGCAGCTATAGTTACGCCGCCAATCTGGTAGTCAACGCCAGTCGTAGTGGGAATGGTAAACGTATCGTTAGCTGTACCACAAGGGTCGGTGAATTCTATAGTTGCAGGGGTAACAGTTGTCGCCATTACGACTGGAATTGTCGTGGTGCCACATATCTTGACGTTGGAAATAGCAGGCGTTTGACCTCCTCCATTAACTAACCCAACGTTGTTAAATGTGCCAGTTGTTACACCAGGAGTATAAGGGGTTGTCTTAGCATCAGTTCCGCCCTTAACTACCACGGCCGTTACAAGAGTATTGGAGCCGTTTACTATAAACGTTCCGTCGGTTGCACTGCCAGTTACAGTAACTGAGTCTGCGCCTGACTCAGCAACATATACGCCTCCAGTGAAATTGTACTTAGCTAATAAGGTTGTGCCAGCTGGGCAGTCAATATTACCACCGTTGGCTGGGGCTGCAGCAGAGGCAAGTGGACTGGCCAATAAAAATAGCGGCGCTTGAAGTAATATAAATAAAGTTGCTATGGCACCGCTAATAAATCTTTTGGTCTGTCTTGGTCTTATAAAATTGCTCATAGCAACTCCTCCTTTTTAAGGTTCAGGAGGGGGTTCGCTATTAGCTCGTTATCATCCAAGCGACCAGATACAGATGATAGGTCAAAACTTCCAAATTAGTATAGATTATTCTCACACTTCACGGAATAGTGTTTGTATTTGAAAATAGAATACCATATTTTTTTAATAATGCTATAACATTTTTTACAGTCAATTCGGAATATGTGGTCTCTGAAGTCGCTTAACAGCGTCAAATTGCTTGATTTTGACTATAACTGTCATACTATTTTTATGGCAACCGCACTATCAGTCACTGGAAAAAAGCTACGGCGATTCAATGATGGCCTCACTGCGCTGCTAATGGTGCTTGGTTTGTATATGGTGCTCAGCCCTTTCTTGCCAAACCTACTACACCGATTACATCCGCCGGCTTTAGCGGTGTCGGCAGTGGTGCAAGTACTGCCGAACACTCCCCCTGCAGTCACACCAATACCCGACGGTGCCGAGCTTGCAATCCCACGGCTTAATCTGACCGAGATCATCCATACCGGATCGTCGATCGCTGAACTTAGTAAGGGTGTCTGGTTAGTGCCGCGCACCAGCACACCGGATCAGTCCAGTAATACGGTTATTATTGGGCACCGCTTTACCTATGCCGGCCCGGCGGTCTTTTATTTTTTGGACAAAGTGCAACTCAACGACCGCATTACCGTGGCTTGGCAGCACAAGGAATATACCTATAAAGTCGCGGCCATAACCGTGGTACCGCCGACGGAAATCGCGGTCCAGAACGCTACCGCTGAACCACAGCTGACACTCTATACCTGCACGCCCTTGATCACGGCCAAAAACCGCTTAGTCATTACGGCGCCTTTAGTAGGAGTCCGATCATGAGAGAAGGCTATCGGACGCTGATCCTGGTGGGGCTTATCGCCGTAGCCGTCGGCTTTATCATCTGGACACGACACGCCGACAGTTCGGCGTTATTGCAGGGCTTACCGCACTAGCTATATTTCGTGCAGCACGGTAATCGAGGCGCCCAAAGAGTTGAGACGTTCGGCCAAATCTTCGTAGCCGCGCTGGATGGTGTAGATATTGCGCAGCATACTGATGCCGTTGGCAGCGAGCATGCCGATCAGCAGCAGCGAAGCTGGGCGTAAGGCTGGCGGGCAGACGACGTCGGCGGCGGTAAATTTGGTGATGCCGGTAATGTAGACCCGGTGCGGATCGGCCAGTTCTATCTGCGAGCCGATCTTGGTCATCTCGGTGTAGTAAATGGCCCGGTTTTCGTACATCCAGTCGTGGATGAGCGTCCGGCCTTTGACGACGCTGGCAATCGGCACGAAGTAGGGCAGGTTGTCGGCATTTAAGCCGGGGAAGGGTAGTGAGTGAATCTTGTCGGTCAGGGCCCGCAGTCTGCCGTTATGTTTGTGAATCGTCAGATCCACTAAATCCGTCTGGCCGTTGGCAGCTTTGATACGCGGCGTCAAGGTGTATTCCAGGCCCATCTTACGAAGTTTTAACAGCTCTAACGACATGAACTCGATCGGCACCCGCCTGATGGTTATTTCGGAGTTGGTGGTGACGGCCGCGGCCGTAAAAAACATGGCTTCGATGGGGTCTTCGCTGGGAGCGTAAGTAATATTCTTTTTAATAAATGGTACCCCGTGAACGGCCAGTTTGCTGGTGCCGACGCCGTCGATCCGAACGCCTAATTTCTGTAGGAAAAAGCACATTTCCTGGACCATGTAATTGGCGCTGGCAAACTCGATAAAGATGTCGCCGTCGGTCCGGGCGGCGGCCATCAGGACGTTCTCGGTGACGGTGTCGCCAGGTTCGTAGAGGGTGATGCGTTCGGCCACCTTGGGGTTGGCCGTGACCTCGTAATGACCGGTCGTCGCCACGATGTTGACGCCTAATTCTTCGAGGGCGTAAAAGTGCGGTGCGACGGTTCGGGTACCCAGTTTACAACCACCGGCGTAGGGAATCTGAAAGGCTTTGAGGTCGTGCATCAGGGGGCCGATTAACATCAGGACCGATCGGGTTTTGCGGGCGGCGTCGGCATTCAGGTTCTCCATCTTCAGGACCTCAGGCCGGCGGATCTCCAGGTCGTTGCCGGGCAGCCATTTAACGACTACGCCGATGCTTTCCAGGACTTCGATGATCCGGTAGACCTCTTCGATGCGCGGGAAGGCCTTAAAGCGGGTGACGCCGTAGTTGAGGAGGCTGGCGCAGAGCAGGGAAACGGCGGCATTCTTGCTGGTCTTGAGGGTGATTTCGCCGCTGAGTTCATGGCCGCCTTCGATACGTAAGTTGACGGCGCCGCTGCTGAGGCTGATCAGCTGTTTATTTAAGACGTCGCTGATGCGGCCGAGTGTTTCTAGGCTGAGGTTCTGCCGACCGTGTTCCATGCGGTTGACGGCCGACTGGCTGGTGCTGAGACGCTTGGCGAATTCGGCCTGCGTCAGGCCGCGCTCCTGGCGGATCTGAGCGATTAATTGACCAATTTTTGCGTTAGTATCGTGCATAAAGCCTAATAATTATACCACTCATGATGTTAAGCTTCGGTCTAAAGTCTTAATCTACAACGAAATAATCGAAGGCCAATGAGGCGCCGGCTGGTGGGGCGGTGGCATCACAGATATTAAAAGAGCTGGTTGTCCGAGTTACGTAATAGGCTAGCGCACCGGCGTCGGAGCCGACCGGCGTCACGATAACCCGCGGCACGTTGTTAAACTTCTGGGCAAAGGTAACGGTTATGAAGCAGCCGGCCGCGGCACCGCTGCCGGTATTGATGGTAGCCGTACCGCTGGTATCGGAACCGCTGACGCTGGCCGAACCGCCGCTACCCAGGGCGCTGCCACTGGTGCGGGCCGGCGATGGACCACCGATAGTTATGTGGTGGGTCAGGACCAGATCACCATTGAGCTGCAGGGCTGTCACCGTAATCTGGGGCGCCGACAGGGCGCCGTTAAAGGTGCCCGTGCCGCTTACCTGTAAGCTTTTTTGGACCGTTACCCCACCCTGGACGCCTAGATCAGCGGCCACCGCTAAGTTTTTGCTGACTTGGGTCTCGTCCAGATTAGTCTTGCCGCTGACGGTCAGGCCGGAGAGGGTTACCGGTCCGGTGACTTGGATGCCACCGGCTACTTCCAACGTATCGCGCACCAAAACCTTACCGGCGAAGACGGCGTTCGATTGGACGCTTAGGATCTGCTTGGGGTCACCGACGGTCGCATTGGTGTTGGCCAGCTGGTCGAGGGCTTTCTTGTCCAGCGTCTGCGAGCTGATGGTCGATTTGGTATCGGCTTTCTTACTGGCAAAATAGGTCAGGACGGTAATACCGATGGCGATGATAATGATGAAGATAAAGATCAACAGGTAGATGTTGTAACGGGCCAGCTTCTGCTTGAGGCTTTTCTTAGGCGGTTTGTAATCTTCGGCCGGTCTGCTGGCGGTCGCGCCGCCGGTAGCATCAACGACGCCGCCGGCAACGGGCTCTGGGGACTCCAGCGAATCGGCATCATCTTCTTCGGCAGTAGCAGCGGCAGGTTTTTGTTCCATAACTTGTTAGTCTTATAGTACTAAAATTAGCGATAAGCGTAAACAGATTGCCATTTCTAGCGCTGTGCCCCAAAATGGAGGTAATCATGTCAACTTGGAAACTAACCTGGAAACTGAGCCTGATCGGGCTGCTATGCGTCATCGGCTTACCGGCCACGGCCTTGGCCGCGCAATCGTCATCGAGTAAATACCAGGTGAACGAGGTGTTCTTTGGTAGCGGCGGTCAGCTCAACGCTTGTTCGACCAGCTACTGTTCAAAGCAAGCAGCTGGCGAGTCCGTCGTAGGCAAAACCGGCAGCGCCAACTTTCAGGCCCAAGGTGGTTTTAATACTAACCGCGAACCATACATCGAGTTTACCGTCGGCACTACCAATGTCGATCTTGGTACCCTGACACCGACCTCGACCAAAGTGGCGACGGCCGGTTTCAGCGTCAAAACCTACCTGGCTCATGGCTACGTCGTGACCAATGCCTCTGACCCGCCGACTAACAATACCTACACTATGAAGGCGCTGGCTATCCCGACCGCCGCCCAAGTGGGTGTCGAGCAGTTCGGTATTAACCTGGTAGCTAATACCGTTCCGGTCACTTTCGGGGCCAACCCGACGCAGGGCCCCGATACTACGTTTGGCTTCGGTCAGGTTGCGGCCGCTTACAGCAGCCCCAATTTTTATAAGTATGCCAAGGGCGACGTGGTGGCCCAGTCCTACCTCAGCACTAGCTACACCAATTACACGATCGCCTACCTTTTTAATATCAGTAACGTCACGCCCGGCGGTAGTTACCTGCTGAAGCATGATTTAGTGGCGACATCGACATTTTGAGGCTGTGCATAACATTGGCCTTGACAACTATTGCGCCCCCATACATAAGCGTGATACGATGAGCTCAGTTAAATTAAATACAACCAAAAAACAAATACGAAATACTCAAGGATAAGATACCAATGGTTACAAAGTTTCGCCGACTTCAGCGAATAGCCTATACGATGGCTGCTATTGCTGTGTTCTTCGGCGTCGCCCTCCCGGCCTTCAAACCGAAACTAGCTTCGGCGGCCGTGCAATTGGTTTCCAGAAGTATTACGATGAGTGATTCCGGCCAGAGCGGCGGGGCCATCACCACCGGTGTCGGCAGTGGTACCAACGTTATCTACAACTTTAAATTTACGACCTCGCAGACGGCCCAGAGTATAATCATCGATTTTTGTAACAGCTCGCCGGTGATCGGAGATAACTGTGCCGGGCCGACGGGAATGAACGTCAGCGCCGCCGCTCTGGCGGGCATCACCGGTAACATAACGGCCGCCGGCTGGACGGTCACGGCTACCGCCTCACAAGTACAATTGACCAAAGGCGCGACCGGTACTGCCGCGGCAGTCGGTATCCAAAACTTTAGTTTGTCCGGGCTGACTAATCCGGCTTCAGTGCTGTTAGGGGTCACCGTAAAACCCGTCGGTACGTTCTACGCCCGGATGTACACCTATGCTGACACCACCTACGGCGCGACCACCACTGCCTACGCCAGTCCGACTGCTCCGGGTGACTACAAAGACTACGGCGGTATCGCGCTTAGTACTAATCAGATAATTACCATTAGTGCCCGCGTCCAGGAGCAATTGACCTTTTGTGTGTCCGGCGCCAACACTACGACTTGGACGACCACCTTTGACTGCAGTGACACGCAGGCGGCCGTGGCGCCGGCCCTGATCTTGGGCCATGGCGTGCCGACATCGATCTTAGACAACAGCGCCGTCGATACGGGGACAGTCTATTCACAGATATCGACCAATGCGACCTTCGGCGCGGCCATCGCCATGCGCGAGAGCAACACTACCTGTGCAGTCGGTGGACTCAGTGCTGACGGCGGTTTGACCTGTGCCATCCCGGCCAATAATACGGGTGCGGCCACGCCATCGGCGATCGTTGCCGGTACGGCAGCTTTTGGCCTGTATGTTACCAACGGCACGCTTGGTACCAACGGTGTCGGTACACTACCGGCCGATGCTAATTATAACGATGGTACGCCGACGCACTACGGCATGGACACCGAAACGACCGTCGATACCGGCAGTGTGATCGGCACCTACGGTGACCGGGTAGCCTTCACGACCGCTCCTTGTTACCGCCTGAATAATTCCTACACCTTTGCAGCTACCGCCTCGCTGACCACCCCGGCCGGCATCTACACCGCTAACATGGACCTGATTGCTACCGGTACCTTCTAGCAAGCACGAATGAATGCGCCGACTTTTAGCCTACCTACGTTCTCAACGATTACCGGCGCTGCTACTGGCCGGACTGTTGCTGGTCAGTGCTAATCAACTGATTGGTCGATCGGCTTATGGTGTACCGCTTGGTCCACGGTCGTTAACCTTGAGCAGTGGTACGGCTGGCGCCAAGACCGACTTTGTTCTGCGGTTTACCCTCAGTACACCGGCTTCACTGGGTTCGATAGAAGCCGAATTCTGTAGTAACTCACCACTGTTCAGCGAACCCTGCGTGATTCCGGTGGGGCTATCGCTGAGTAATCTGCAGCTGACCGGCCAGACCGGCCAGACCGGCTTTGTGCTGGGGCCGGGCTCTAATGCCCACACCGTAGTCTTGTCGCGCCCGCCGGCTGCGAGTGTTGTCGGCCCGATCAGTTACACGTTCGCTAACGCCGTCAATCCGGCCCAAGCCGGCTCCTATTACGTCCGTTTACAGACGTTCGTGAGTAGTAATGCCACCGGGGCAGCTAACGATTACGGGGGTATCGGCTATGCCGTCAACAATAATCTGAGTATCAGCGCCGAGGTACCGCCGTACCTGATCTTTTGTGCCGCCATCACTATTCCGACACTGAACTGCGATAGTGCCAACGGAAACTACATTAACTTCGGTGAGCTGAGCGCGACCCGGGCCAGTTTCGGGACGTCGCAGCTGTTGTCTTCGACCAATGCCAAGGACGGCTACAGCGTGACGCTGGCTGGTACGACGCTGACCAGCGGTAACAACGCCATCACGGCGTTACTGGCGTCTGACGTATCGCGGCCCGGCACGGCGCAGTTCGGCCTTAATCTGCGGGCCAACGCTTCACCAAGCGGTGGTGACGAGCCCTCAGGACCAGGGTCGGGGGCGCCGAAAGGACCGTATGCCCAAGCTAATTTCTTTCAGTTTCAGCAAGGCGATATCGTCGCCAGCGTGCCCAAGCCCGATCTGACACGGCGCTACACTGCCAGTTACTTAGTGAATGTGCCGAAAAGCCAGGCGCCCGGTATCTACGTCAGTACCGTGACCTATATTTGCCTCGGTAATTTTTAGTTGCTGACCGGAGTTTTGGATTAAGCCGCATATTTGCTACTATAAGGTCAATAATCATAAGAGGAAACAGACATGATAACAGCAAAAATAGCGCAGCGGGCTCTGAGCCTTGCAGCTATTGCCGGCTGGCTCATTATCGGCTCACCAGCGACCGCCCTGGCCGCCGGCGGTAACGGGCTCCGGGTGTCGCCGGTCCGCTCCGATATCACCATCAAGCCCGGCCAGACCCAGACCATCAATGTCACGGCTACCAACATCACTACCAACGATGCCAATCTGCAGGCGATCGTTAACGACTTTACGGCCAACAGCAACGAATCGGGCCAACCGGCTTTGATCCTGACGCCCAACCAATACGCCTCCAGCCATAGCTTGAAGCGCTTCATCAAAGCCATCCCCAGCTTTACCCTCAAGCCCGGCCAACAAAAAACCATACCGGTGGTGATCACCGTGCCGTCGGACGCCGGTGGTGGCGGCTATTACGGTACCGTCCGCTTCGCGCCAGCCGGTAGCAACGGCATCGATAAGACGGTGACCCTGGCCGGCAGTGTCGGTTCGCTGATTCTGCTGAAAGTTCCCGGTAACATCAAAGAGCAGCTGAGTATCGCCAGTTTTGACGTCCGCCAAAATGATTCGCCGAAGAGCCTGTTCTTTGGTAACAAAGAAATCAGCGCCCTGGTGCGCCTGCAGAACGAGGGTAACATCCAGGAGCAGCCATTCGGTAAGATCTTACTGAAAGATCGCTCCAACAAGGTGCTGGGCGAGTACGAGATTAACGACATCGACCCGCGCGGTAACGTCCTCCCAGATAGTACTCGCAAATTTAAGGTGCCACTCGACAAGCTCGGTTCCTTCGGCATGTACAAATTAGTCGGCAACTTCGGCTATGGTACCAATGGCCAGCTGCTGAGCGCCAGCACGACGTTCTACATCATTCCGTTCGCCCTGATCATTGGCTTCTTAGTGGCCGTGGCCGTGCTGGTGTTCCTGATCTTCGGTCTGCCGCGCCTGATCCGGGCTTACAACGCCAGTATCATCAACCAAGCCAAACGACAGCGCTAAGGGCTCTAGTGGCGGGGTAACCGGAGCCACCTAACACGATATGAAGCTATACCTCAAACATTTCCTGATTGCTCTGACTATGGCCGTGGTCGGCTCGCTGTCCGGGCCGTCGGCGAGCGCTTTGGCCGCCATCACGCCGCCGCCGGCCGGTTCCGGTTCGATCGGTCTGGAAGGTATTATCTCGACGGCGCCACCGAAGCAGGGGGCCACCATCACCTCACCGGGTAACGGCTCTAACTTCACCAATCTTCCGATTACGGTCAACGGACTCTGCCCGAACGGCCTACTGGTTAAACTATTCTCCAATAACGTCTTTGTCGGCTCGGTCAACTGTGTCAACGGCAGCTACTCGATCCAGATCGACCTGTTCAGCGGCCAGAACGAACTGGTGGCCCGGGTTTACGACGCCCTCGACCAAGCCGGCCCCGACTCCAACACCGTGACCGTCAAATACACCGACACTAACTTCCTACAGTTCGGTACCAGCCTGTCGCTCAGCAGTATCTACGCCCGGCGCGGCGCCAACCCTGGCGAAGAGCTGAACTGGCCGATCATCCTCAGCGGCGGCAGCGGCCCCTACGCCATCAGTGTCGACTGGGGCGACGGCACGCCGCCCGACCTGTCGAGCCAGCCGTTCCCGGGCACCATCACCATCAAGCACACTTACAAGGCGGCTGGTATTTACAAGATAATCATCAAGGCCACCGACAAGAACGGTGCCTCGGCCTATTTGCAATTAGTCGGGGTCGGCAATGGCAAAGCCAACGACTCGGCCAGCGGCACGAACACCAAGACGGCCGTCACCATCACTAAGATCATCTGGTGGCCGATGTTACTGTTGCTACCGCTGATTCCAGCTGCTTTCTGGGCTGGTCGCCGTAATGAGTTATACATCATCCGCACCCGGCTTGAAAAAACTCGTGGTAAGTAGCTTGGCGGGCAGTGGCGGCCCGGCCTGAATTTTGCTAAAATAGTTAAATATGTCTAAGAAAGTATTTGTCGGGATGTCCGGTGGTGTCGATAGCTCGGTAACGGCGGCCCTGCTATTGCATGAGGGTTACGACGTCGTCGGCGTCTATATGAAGAACTGGAGCCAGGATCTACCGGGCTTTACCTGTCCTTGGCAAGCCGATTATCAGGACGCCAAACGGGTGGCGGTCCAGCTGGGTATCGATTTTAAGATGTACGACTTTGAAAAAGAGTACCGCTCGCGGGTCGTCGACTATATGGTGGCCGGTTACCAGGCCGGCATCACACCCAACCCCGACATCATGTGTAACCAAGAAGTGAAATTCAAATTATTCCTCGATGCCGCCCTAGCCGACGGTGCCGACCTGATAGCCACCGGTCATTACGCCCGTAGCCAGGACGGCCAGCTGTTGACCGGCATCGACGCCAACAAGGATCAGTCCTACTTCTTATACCGCGTCACTTCCGAAGCTCTGAGCCGCAGCTTGATGCCGATCGGCGGCCTTGAGAAACCGCGCGTCCGTGAACTTGCAGCCGAGTTTAAATTAGCGACAGCCGCCAAAAAAGACAGCCAAGGCATCTGTTTTGTCGGCAAGGTCGGTATCAAGGACTTCTTACTAGCCGAGCTGGGACCGCAGCCCTTCGGGGCCATTATCGACCAGAACGGCGTGACTATCGGCGAGCACGACGGCGCCCTGTTCTACACCATCGGTCAGCGCCATGGCCTGGACGTCGGCGGCGGCTTGCCGTACTACGTCGTCGGTAAAGACATGGCTAAGAACGAGGTCTATGCTACCACCGACCTGCAAGATGGTCGTCTCTGGCGTAGCGATTTAAGCCTTAGCAGCCTGCACTGGATCAACGACGGCCCGACCGACGGCCAACAGCTGCAGGTCCGCAGCCGCTACCGCGCACCGCTGGTCGATTGCCTGGTGACATTGGCGAACAATCAGCTAAGGCTGTCGTTAAGTGAGGAAGTCCGGGCCATCACTCCCGGCCAATCGGCAGTTCTGTACGACGGCGTCCGCGTGGTCGGCGGCGGCATCGTAATTTAAGTTAAGTTTACAGATCAGCTGACAATGTGTAAATCGGGCGCATCACCTTGGCGGGTGATGAATTCTTGACGAACCTCGGGAGAAACGGCGACCGCACCTAACAAAGGCGTAGTCGAGTGGCCACTTTGCCTAATCATCTCTCCAATTGTTTCAGTCATGGCTATGATGTTAACCCGCCTTAGAGCAGCTCCGTAGTATGAAAGATCTTCCCGACAAGATTCCTCAGTTTCATGAAAAATTGCTCGGCGGTCTGTAAGTTCTTTGCGAGTTTTGGTCGACACAACTTTACCCAGGCCAGCGACACAGATACCGGTAACATTATCAGTTAATTCGTGTAAGTTCTCGGCGCGGTACATGGCCCGCCAGGGATTGTCTCCATCTTCTCGTACGTTCCAGGTAGTCGAGGCATTGAGCTTCATCTGCCATTGTTCGCAATTAAATTGGATTTCTGGTAATGCAGTGGTCCGATCGCGGATATGAATTGTTTTGTAGGAATGAAAGAAGGGAATAACGGGATAGATACCCGGACCTTTTATTCCATACGGTTGTCCGATCTTGGAGCCTTTAGTATGGTGTGTACCGTCTCTTTTGTGGCGGACACCAACCTCACCCATGGAAACTTTATTAAATGCTTTGAACATGGTCGTACCAGCCGCTAGACCTGTCGTGGCCATGGTGGTTATGCCCCCGGTGCTGTGCATACCTGATTCGACTGCGCTCCGCATGATGCTCATATGTCCTCGTACAATACGCCTCCTACCTCTGGAAAGCAATGGCTGAAACCTACTTTTTGTTGTAGTTTCCGACGGTAAAATCTACATTGTCTCATATCGGACTTCGCTCCATCATCTGGTACAATTTACAGATATGAATGCTCAACAAATCCGTGCGGCTTACCTAGATTTCTTCAGCCAACGGCAGCACGCGGTAATTCCGCGGGCGCTGCTGGTGCCGCAGAACGACCCGACGACGCTGTTTACCGGTTCCGGCATGCAACCGCTGATCCCGTTCCTACTCGGCGAAGCCCACCCTGATGGCCGGCGCCTAGTCGATAGTCAGACGTGTTTGCGGGCCCAAGACATCGAAGAGGTCGGCGATAACCGTCACACCACCTTTTTTGAGATGCTCGGTAACTGGAGTCTAGGCGATTATTTTAAAAATGAGCAGATCGATTGGATGTTCGAATTCCTGGTCGACGTCGTCGGGCTGGACGCTGGTAAACTATATGTGACTTGTTTTATCGGCGACCCGCGCTTCAATATTCCCAAAGACGACTCAGCCGCTACCAGCTGGCAAAAATTGTTTGCTGCCAAGGGTGTTTCTGCGGGTATCACCGACATCGGCTCCGAAGCCGATGGTTACGGCCGTGGTATGCACGACGGTGAGCGCATCTTTTATTACGACGGCTCCAAGAACTGGTGGAACCGCGGCAAGACCGGCCCGGAAACGACGCCGGTCGGTGACCCTTGTGGCCCTGACTCGGAAATGTTCTATGATTTCGGCACGCCGCACGACCCGGCCTACGGCGAGCACTGCCACCCTAACTGCGACTGCGGCCGCTTTATGGAGATCGGTAATAACGTCTTCATGGCCTACCGCAAGGTTTCTGAAGACAAGTTCGAAGCCCTGGAAAAGCCCAACATCGACCATGGTTCCGGCTTGGAGCGGATCGCCGCCGCCGCTATCGACAGCCCCGACGCCTTCAAGATCAGCCTGTTGTGGCCGATCATCCAAGAGATTGAGCGGCTATCCGGCAAGGGCTATGACAGTAATGCTGCCAGTATGCGCGTCATCGCCGATCACGTGCGGGCCGCGACTTTTCTGGCCGTCGACGGCATAATCCCGAGTAACAAGGAGCAGGGCTACGTCATGCGTCGGCTGATGCGCCGGGCGATGGTCAAGGCCTTCGACCTGGGTATCGAGCAGAACTTCATCGCCGACGTCGTGCCGGTGATCGCCGACTTATACGCCGCCGATTACCCGGAAGTGGCCGCCAACCGCGCTAAGGTCGTCGACGTCCTGGCCAAAGAAG
Source organism: Saccharimonadales bacterium (SeqCode) (assembly GCA_038231175.1). Classification (GTDB taxonomy): domain Bacteria; phylum Patescibacteriota; class Saccharimonadia; order Saccharimonadales; family UBA4665; genus UBA4729. The sequence goes on from JBBRLU010000019.1 coordinate 18,024, forward strand.
AAAAAGCTTTCCGCCAAACCTTGCGCAAAGGCCTCAACGAGTTCAATAAGATGGCTGGCCAATCATTATCGGGCGAGGTCGTATTCAAGCTGTATGACACCTACGGTTTCCCGACCGAACTGACCTACGAAGAAGCTTTCAAGCACGACCTGCCACTGGCCGAAGCTTGTCACGACGAGTTCACGCGCCTGATGTCCGAGCAAAAAGCTCGCTCCCAGACTGCCAGCAAAGGCGTCTTCAAGGGCGGCCTTGGCGGCCAGACGCTGCAGCACAAAAAGTATCACACCGCTACCCACCTGATGTACCAGGCCCTGCGCGACGTGCTGGGCGACCAGGTGGTCCAACGGGGTAGCAATATTACCGAAGAACGCCTGCGCTTTGACTTCAGTAACCCCGAGAAAGTCACTCCTGAGCAGATCGGCCAGGTCGAAGCCATCGTTAACGGGCAGATCAGTAAAGACTTAAAGGTATCGTTCGCTGAATATCCGACCCAGGTGGCCCGCGAAGAAAAGGGCGCCCTCGGCCAGTTCGGTGACCGCTACGGCGAAACCGTCAAGGTCTACCAAATGCTGGCCGACGGTGCCGACAAGCCCTTCAGTTTTGAAATCTGTGGCGGCCCGCACGTCGACCACACCCTGCAATTATTCGAAGATAACAAGCGCTTCAAAATTGTTAAAGAAGAGTCCAGCTCGGCCGGCATCCGGCGCATCAAAGCCGTCTTGGTCTAATCTTTAGCGTCAGAGGCTTAGGCAATAAAACGTAGTAACCAAGCTACCATTATTTATGCTTGGTTTATGGTATGATTATTTTAGAAACTAAGTTAACAAATATGAAACAAA